>NZ_JBHYVE010000015.1:111306-184153 GCF_042750035.1 Streptomyces sp. NPDC059452 | reverse complement strand
TTTTTTTTTTTTTTTCCCTCCTGGTGTTCCTTCCTTCTTTTTGTCCGGCGGGCGGGGGGGGGTCCTGGGGGTGCGCCCCCCCCCCCCCGCCCGTGAAGACCTGGGCTAGCGGAGGAAGGGGTCCACCGCGACGGCCAGGAAGAGCAGGGAGACGTAGGTGATGGACCAGTGGAAGAGCCGCATCTCCTTCAGCTTGGCGCCGCTCACCCCGGACTTGGCCCGGTTCTGCAGGCCGTGGGCCTCCCAGAGCCAGAAGCCGCCCGCGAGCAGCGCCACCGCCGTGTAGAACCAGCCGGTGTAGCCCAGCGGAGTGAGGAGCAGCGAGACCCCGACCATCACCCAGCTGTAGATGACGATCTGCCGGGCCACCACCCGGTTGGAGGCGATGACCGGAAGCATCGGAACGCCGACCCGGGCGTAGTCCTCCTTCACCTTCATGGAGAGCGGCCAGTAGTGCGGCGGCGTCCAGAAGAAGATGACGGCGAAGAGGATGACGGCGGCCCAGGAGAGGGAGTTCGTCACGGAGGACCAGCCGATGAGCACCGGCAGACAGCCCGCGATACCGCCCCAGATGATGTTCTGCGAGGTCCGGCGCTTCAGCAGCATCGTGTAGACGACGACGTAGAAGAGCAGCGCACCGAGCGCGAGGGCGGCGGACAGCCAGTTGACGAGCAGTCCGAACCAGAGGGTGGAGATCACCCCGAGGGAGATGCCGAAGACCAGGCACTCACGGGGGCTGACCATGCCGGTGACCAGCGGACGCTGGGACGTACGGTCCATCAGCGCGTCGATGTCCCGGTCGATGTACATGTTGAGCGCGTTGGCACCACCGGCCGAGAGGTATCCCCCGAAGGTGGTGGCGAACACCAGCCACAGATCGGGTACGCCCTGGGCGGCGAGGAACATCACCGGAATCGTGGTGATGAGCAACAGCTCGATGATCCGTGGCTTGGTAAGCGCCACGAATGCCTTGACACGGGCCCCGTACGGGCGATGGCCCCCTGGGCTGGGAGTCAAGGCGACCCCTGCGGGTCGGGACTCGACGGCCGTCACGCACACCCCTGACAGAGAAATCCCAGCAAGCTCCGGGCGAGGAGGCCCGGTGAAGACTTGCGCGAACCCGACCACTGTAGACGTTGGGGATACACCGTCCTTCGCGGGGGTGGGGTCGTGTTGAGGGTGACTGTGCGATGTACGGGGGCGGTCCGCCGGGAGGCGAAGTGCGCAGGTCGCCCGCACCCTGGAAAGTGCCCGGAAGCCGCGCCCCGCGGCGGGGGTAGGCTCGGCAGCATCCGGTGCGGTCACAGTCACCGGTTGACAACAGTGGAGAGGAGCCCTGACTCAGGGTGAGCAACAAGCCGACCACCACAGACCTCCAGTGGACCGATTTGGACCAGCGGGCCGTCGACACCGCCCGTGTCCTCGCCGCGGACGCCGTACAGAAAGTCGGAAACGGCCACCCGGGTACGGCCATGAGCCTGGCTCCCGCCGCGTACACCCTGTTCCAGAAAGTCATGCGGCACGACCCCGCGGACGCGGAGTGGACCGGCCGCGACCGGTTCGTCCTCTCGGCGGGCCACTCCAGCCTGACCCTGTACATCCAGCTCTACCTCGCCGGGTACGGCCTGGAGCTGGACGACCTGAAGGCGTTCCGGACCTGGGGCTCCAAGACGCCGGGCCACCCGGAGTACGGGCACACCACCGGTGTCGAGACGACGACCGGCCCGCTGGGCCAGGGTGTCGCCAACGCCGTGGGCATGGCCATGGCCGCCCGCTACGAGCGTGGCCTCTTCGACCCCGAGGCGGCCCCCGGCACCTCCCCGTTCGACCACACGGTCTGGGTCATCGCCGGTGACGGCTGCCTCCAGGAGGGCATCTCGGCCGAGGCGTCCTCGCTGGCCGGGCACCAGAAGCTGGGCAACCTGGTCCTGCTCTGGGACGACAACCACATCTCCATCGAGGGCGACACGGAGACCGCGGTCTCCGAGGACACCCTGAAGCGGTACGAGGCGTACGGCTGGCACGTCCAGCGCGTCGAGCAGGCGCCCAACGGCGACCTGGACCCGGCGGCGCTCTATGCGGCGCTCCAGGCGGCCAAGGCCGAGACCGAGCGCCCCTCGTTCATCGCGGCCCGCTCGATCATCGCCTGGCCCGCCCCGAACGCCCAGAACACCGAGGCCGCGCACGGCTCGGCGCTCGGCGACGAGGAGATCGCGGCCACCAAGCGGGTCCTGGGCTTCGACCCGGAGCAGACCTTCGAGGTCTCGGACGAGGTCATCGGCCACACCCGTGAGGCCCTGGACCGCGGCCGCGAGGCCCGTGCCGAGTGGGACAAGGCGTTCGCCGCGTGGCGCACCGCCGACCCGGAGCGCGCCGCCGACTTCGACCGGATCGCCGCGGGCGAGCTGCCCGCGGGCTGGGAGGAGAAGCTCCCGGTCTTCGAGCCCGGCAAGTCCCTGGCCACCCGGGCCGCCTCCGGCAAGGTGCTCCAGGCGCTGGGCGAGGTCGTGCCCGAGCTGTGGGGCGGCTCCGCCGACCTCGCCGGTTCGAACAACACCACGATCGACAAGACGTCGTCGTTCCTCCCGGTGGGCAACCCGCTGCCGGAGGCCGACCCGTACGGCCGCACGATCCACTTCGGGATCCGCGAGCACGCGATGGCCGCCGCCATGAACGGCATCGCGCTGCACGGCAACACCCGCATCTACGGCGGCACCTTCCTGGTGTTCTCCGACTACATGCGCAACGCGGTGCGGCTCTCCGCGCTGATGCACCTGCCGGTGACGTACGTGTGGACGCACGACTCGATCGGCCTCGGCGAGGACGGCCCGACCCACCAGCCGGTCGAGCACCTGGCCGCGCTGCGCGCCATCCCGGGCCTGAACATCGTGCGCCCGGCCGACGCCAACGAGACGTCCATCGCCTGGCGCGAGATCCTGCGCCGCTACACCAAGGTGTTCGGTGTGGGCGCCCCGCACGGTCTGGCGCTGACCCGGCAGGGCGTGCCGACGTACGAGCCCAACGAGGACGCGGCCAAGGGCGGTTACGTCCTGTTCGAGGCTGACGGCGGCGAACCGCAGGTGCTGCTCATCGCGACCGGCTCCGAGGTCCATGTCGCCGTCGAGGCGCGCGAGCAGCTCCAGGCGGCCGGTGTGCCGACCCGGGTCGTCTCGATGCCGTCCGTCGAGTGGTTCGAGGAGCAGGACCAGGCGTACAAGGAGAGCGTGCTCCCGCCGTCGGTCAAGGCGCGGGTCGCCGTGGAGGCGGGCATCGGCCTGACCTGGCACCGGTACGTCGGGGACGCCGGCCGGATCGTCTCGCTGGAGCACTTCGGTGCCTCGGCCGACGCGAAGGTCCTCTTCCGGGAGTTCGGCTTCACCGCCGAGAACGTGGCCGCCGCCGCGCGGGAATCCCTCGCCGCCACCGCGCGCTGACGCCGATAGATACGACTAGTAGGAGATGCAACCCATGACAGACGCACTCAAGCGCCTCTCCGACGAGGGCGTGGCGATCTGGCTCGACGACCTGTCGCGCAAGCGGATCACCTCGGGCAACCTGGCCGAGCTGATCGACCAGAGCCATGTCGTCGGCGTCACCACCAACCCGTCGATCTTCCAGAAGGCGATCTCCTCGGGCGACGGTTACGAGCAGCAGCTCACCGACCTCGCCGCCCGCAAGGTCACCGTCGAGGAAGCGCTCCGGATGATCACGACGGCGGACGTCCGCGACGCCGCCGACATCCTGCGCCCGGTCTTCGACGCGACCGGCGGCCAGGACGGCCGGGTCTCCATCGAGGTGGACCCGCGCCTGGCGCACAACACCACGGCCACCGTCGCCGAGGCCAAGCAGCTGGCCTGGCTGGTGGACCGGCCGAACACGCTCATCAAGATCCCGGCGACCAAGGCCGGTCTCCCGGCGATCACCGAGGTCATCGGCCGGGGCATCAGCGTCAATGTGACGCTGATCTTCTCGCTGGAGCGCTACCGCGCGGTCATGGACGCCTACCTGGCGGGCCTGGAGAAGGCGAAGGCCGCGGGCCTGGACCTCTCCAAGATCCACTCGGTGGCGTCCTTCTTCGTGTCCCGCGTGGACACCGAGATCGACAAGCGCCTGGACGCCATCGGCTCCGACGAGGCGAAGGCCGCCAAGGGCAAGTCCGCCCTGGCCAACGCGCGGCTGGCCTACGAGGCGTACGAGGAGGTCTTCTCGGGCGACCGCTGGGCCCCGCTGGACAAGGCGCAGGCCAACAAGCAGCGTCCGCTCTGGGCCTCGACCGGCGTCAAGGACCCGTCGCTCAAGGACACCCTGTACGTCGACGAGCTCGTCGCCCCCAACACGGTGAACACCATGCCGGAGGCGACCCTGGAGGCCGTGGCCGACCACGGCGAGATCACCGGCGACACCGTCACCGGCGGCTACGACCGGGCGCGCGCCGACCTCGACGCGATCAAGAAGCTCGGCGTCTCGTACGACGAGGTCGTACAGGTGCTGGAGGACGAGGGCGTCGAGAAGTTCGAGGCGTCCTGGAACGACCTGCTCAAGTCGACCGAGGCGGAGCTCGCGCGCCTCGCCCCCTCGGAGGGCTGACCACTTTGTCTGCTGTTCCCGGAGCCAACCCGCTCCGTGACGCACAGGACCGACGGCTCCCGCGTATCGCGGGGCCGTCGGGCCTGGTCATCTTTGGCGTCACGGGCGATTTGTCCCGTAAAAAGCTGATGCCTGCCGTCTACGACCTGGCCAACCGCGGCCTGCTGCCACCGGGCTTCTCGCTCATCGGCTTCGCGCGCCGCGACTGGGAGGACGAGGACTTCGCGCAGGTCGTCCACGACGCCGTCAAGGAGCACGCCCGTACGCCGTTCCGCGAGGAGGTCTGGCAGCAGCTCATCCAGGGGATGCGCTTCGTCCAGGGCAACTTCGACGACGACGAGGCGTTCGAGACGCTGAAGGCGACCATCCAGGAGCTCGACAAGGCGCAGGGGACGGGCGGCAACTTCGCCTTCTACCTCTCCGTGCCGCCGAAGTTCTTCCCCAAGGTCGTCCAGCAGCTCAAGAAGCACGGGCTCGCCGACCAGACCGAGGGCTCCTGGCGACGGGCCGTCATCGAGAAGCCGTTCGGCCACGACCTGGCCAGCGCGCAGGAGCTCAACCAGCTCGTGCACGACGTCTTCCCGCCCAACGAGGTCTTCCGGATCGACCACTACCTGGGCAAGGAGACGGTCCAGAACATCCTGGCGCTGCGGTTCGCCAACACGATGTGGGAGCCGATCTGGAACCGGTCCTACGTCGACCACGTACAGATCACGATGGCCGAGGACATCGGCATCGGCGGCCGGGCCGGGTACTACGACGGCATCGGCGCCGCCCGTGACGTCATCCAGAACCACCTGCTCCAGCTGCTGGCGCTGACCGCGATGGAGGAGCCCGGCTCCTTCCACCCCAAGGCCCTGGTCGCCGAGAAGCTCAAGGTGCTCACCGCCGTCGAGCTGCCCGAGGACCTCGGTCTGCACACCGTGCGCGCCCAGTACGAGCACGCCTGGCAGGGCGGCCAGGAGGTCCTCGGCTACTGCGAGGAGGAGGGCATCGACCCGAAGTCGACGACCGACACCTACGCGGCGATCAAGCTGACGATCAACAACCGCCGCTGGGCGGGCGTGCCGTTCTACCTCCGCACCGGAAAGCGGCTCGGCCGCCGGGTCACGGAGATCGCGGTCGTCTTCAAGCGCGCGCCCTACCTGCCCTTCGAGTCGAGCGCGACCGAGGAGCTGGGCGGCAACGCCCTGGTCATCCGGGTGCAGCCGGACGAGGGCGTCACCGTGCGGTTCGGCTCCAAGGTGCCCGGCACCTCGATGGAGGTCCGGGACGTCACGATGGACTTCGCGTACGGCGAGTCCTTCACGGAGTCCAGCCCGGAGGCGTACGAGCGGCTCCTGCTGGACGTACTGCTCGGCGACGCCAACCTCTTCCCGCGCCACCAGGAGGTCGAACTCTCCTGGACCATCCTCGACCCGATCGAGGAGTACTGGGACAAGCACGGCAGGCCCGCGAAGTACGAGGCGGGCACCTGGGGCCCGGTCGAGGCCGACGAGATGCTCGCACGGGACGGACGGAGCTGGAGGCGGCCATGAAGATCGATCTCACGGAAACCACATCCAGCAAGATCAACCAGGCGCTGGTCTCGGCCCGCCGGGCCATCGGCACCCCCGCCATCGGCATGGTGCTCACGCTGGTCGTCGTCACCGACGAGGAGAACGCGTACGACGCGCTCAAGTCGGCCGGTGACGCATCGCGCGAGCACCCCTCGCGGATCATCGCGGTGATCAAGCGGGTCAGCCGCTCGCCGCGCGCCCGGCGTGACGCCCGCCTCGACGCGGAGGTCCGGGTCGGCTCCGACGCCGGGACCGGCGAGACCGTCGTCCTGCGCCTCCACGGCGAGCTGGCCAACCACGCCCAGTCGGTGGTGCTCCCGCTGCTGCTGCCGGACGCGCCGGTCGTGGTGTGGTGGCCCGAGGGCGCCCCCGCCGACCCGGCGAAGGACCCGCTGGGCGCGCTGGCCCAGCGCCGGATCACCGACACCTACTCCGCCGAGCTCCCGCTCGACGAGCTGGCGGTGCGGGCTGCGACGTACAGCCCCGGCGACACCGACCTGGCGTGGACCCGGATCACGCCGTGGCGCTCCATGCTGGCCGCCGCGCTGGACCAGCAGCCCGCGCAGGTCATCGGCGCCACCGTCGAGGGCGAGAGCGACAACCCGAGCTGCGAACTGCTCGCGATGTGGCTCGCGGACCGGCTCGGCGTCCCGGTGGAGCGCACGCTCTCCGAGGGCCCTGGGCTGACCGCCGTCCGGATGGAGACGAAGAACGGCGTCATCGTCCTGGACCGGGCCGACGGCTCGCTGGCCACGCTCTCCATGCAGGGCCAGCCGGACCGCGCGGTGGCACTCAAGCGCCGTGACACCGCCGAGCTGCTGGCGGAGGAGCTGCGCCGCCTCGACCCGGACAACACGTATGAGTCCGCGGTGAAGTTCGGGGTGGACAAGCTGCACTCGGGCGGCGAGGTCAAGGCCGCCCCGGTCGGGGAGAAGCCCGCGGAATCCGGGGCGAAGGCTCCCGCCGCGAAGAAGGCCCCGGCCAAGAAGGCGGCCGCCAAGTGACGCCTCCTCAACTGGTCGTGCACCGGGACAAGGAGCTGATGGCGCAGGCCGCGGCGGCCCGGCTGATCACGAGGATCGTGGACGCCCAGGCCGCCCGGGGCCATGCCTCGGTGGTGCTGACCGGCGGGCGCAACGGCAACGGCCTGCTGGCCGCGCTCGCCGCCGCGCCCGCCCGGGACGCGGTCGACTGGGCGCGGCTGGACCTGTGGTGGGGCGACGAGCGGTTCCTGCCCGAGGGCGACCCCGAGCGGAACGTCACCCAGGCCCGTGAGGCGCTGCTCGACGCGGTGCCGCTGGACCCGGCCCGGGTGCACGCGATGCCCGCGTCCGACGGCCCGTACGGCAAGGACGTGGACGAGGCGGCGGCGGCGTACGCGGCCGAACTCGCCGCCGCCGCGGGGCCGGAGGACCACGGCCGGGTGCCGACGTTCGACGTGCTGATGCTGGGCGTCGGCCCGGACACCCATGTGGCCTCGCTCTTCCCGGAGCTGCCCGCGGTACGGGAGACCGAGCGCACCGTCGTCGGTGTGCACGGGGCCCCCAAGCCGCCCCCGGTCCGCGTCTCGCTCACGCTGCCCGCGATCCGCGCGGCGCGTGAGGTGTGGCTGCTGGCGGCGGGCGAGGACAAGGCGGAGGCCGCGGCCATCGCCCTGTCGGGCGCCGGGGAGATCCAGGCGCCCGCGGCGGGCGCGTACGGGCGCAGCCGGACGCTGTGGCTGCTGGACGCGGCGGCGGCCTCGCAACTGCCGCGCGCGCTGTATCCACCGGCGTCCGCCTGATCTCGGGTACTCCCGGGCCCGGCCCGCTTTTTCCCAGCGGGCCGGGCCCGCGGCGTGAAAAGCTCGCCCCATGGTGCATATCGGAACCGTGGTGATGGGCGCGAGCGACGTACAACGGGCCGCCGCCTTCTGGAAGGCCGCACTCACCTACACCGAGCGCGAGCCGGGAACGGACGACTGGGTGGTCCTGGTCCCGGCCGAAGGCCCCGGCGTCGGGGTGGCGCTGGGCCGCTCCACCTCCCCCGTGCAGGAGGTCCCCCGGGTCCACCTCGACCTCTACTCCGACACCCAGGAGGCCGAGGTGGAACGGCTGATCGCTCTGGGCGCGGAGCGGGTGGCGTGGGACCTCTACCCGCCGGACCCGGACTTCGTGGTGCTCGCCGACACCGAGGGCAACCGCTTCTGCGTCATCGACACGACGCACGGTTAGTGGCTGCGTGAGCGGGAAGCGGCCTCAGCCGTCCTCCGGGACCCGCTCCAGGAAGGGCCCCAGCAGCCCGGGGACGGCCTCGGAGGCGAAGGTGAGGCCCTCGGAGGCGTCGGTGTCGTACGCGGTGTACGCGCCCCCTCCGGCGGCCGTGGTGGCCGTGATGCTGAGCAGGCCGGAGCGCCGCTGGAAGTACGACTGCTTGACGGTCCAGCCGATCACTCCCGCCCGCTCCAGCGCGGCGGTGGAGCGGCGGACCGAGCCGGAGCGGGTCACCAGGTAGCGGCCGGAGAGCGTGTGGCCGAGGCCACGGTACGCGTCCAGGGCGAGGGCCACCGCGAGCGGCAGGAACACCGCCGCGCAGCCGAGGGCGATCCACAGGAGTACGGGGGTGAGCAGCGCCCCGAGGAGGGTGAGGAGCAGCAGCGGGGCGAGGGCGGTGGCCAGCGACCAGCGCAGTCTGCGGCCCCGGGCGGCGCGCGGGTGGCGGGTCAGCGGGGCGCCGGTCGGGGTGACGGCCTCGCGGAGCACGTCGGCGGCGACGGAGTCGGCCCGTTCGCGCGGGGCGGCGGGGAGCACCGTGTTGTGGTCGGCGTTCTTCGAGGCGTGGTCCTGGGCCAGCCCGGTGGTGATGGCGTCCAGCCGGGCGGCGCCGAGCAGCCGTACGCCGAGGGGTTCGACCAGGTCGACACCGCGCAGCCGGGCCTCCTCCACGGAGATGGAGCGGGAGGTGAGCAGCCCGCGCCGGACCCTGAGGGTGCCACCGGGCTCGCGCTCCAGGCGGTAGTTCCACCACATCTCGATCCAGAGGCCGAGCGCCCCGACGACCCCCGCGACCAGGGCCGCGACGACGAGTACGACGATCACCCAGAGGAGCGGGGTCTCCTGGAAGCGGTCGCCGACCCAGGCGATGACCTGGCCCTGGGCCCCCACCCAGTCGCTGATCTGCATCACGGCGCCGACCGCCGCCCCGCCGAGCATGGGGGCGACGAAGGAGACCGGTGCGTACCGTATCCAGCGGGGGTCGAGGGCGGCCAGTTCGCCGTCGCGGTGGACGCCGGGCGGTGCGGTGGCGGCGCGTTCCAGCAGCAGACGGCGGAGCCGCTCACCCTCGGCCCGGGTGACCGGGTCCAGGGTGAGGGTGGAGTCGCTGCCCTGTTCCCCGGTGCCGATCCTGACGGTGACCAGGCCCAGGAGGCGCCGCAGCACGTTGGCGGTGAGGTCGACCGTGCGGATGCGCTCGCGGGCCAGGGAGCGGCGCTTGACGAGGAGGAGGCCGGTGTGGAGGTCGACGCGCTCCTCGCCGATGCGGTAGCGGGTGCGGTGCCAGCGGACGCGGTCGGCGCCCGCCGCCGCCCCGATCACCAGGACGGCCCCGGTGAACACCCAGAGCACGGCGGCCGGGAGCCCGAGCCAGCGGGCGAGCCCGAGGGTGGTCGGCAGGGCGGCACCCGCGACGACGCCCGCCACGACGAGGGCGGTGACCCAGACCGTACGGGGGTCGAGCCGGCACCAGCCGTCCTCGGGGGCGTACGGGGTGACCGGGGTGCTCATGTGGCGTCGCCGGGGGTGTCGCGGGTGATGCGGGTCAGCCGCTCGGCCAGTTCGGCGGCGACCTCGTGGTCCAGGCCCGCGATGCGCACCGCGCCCTTGGCGGACGCGGTGGTGACCGTGACGGTGGCGAGCCGGTGGAGCTGTTCCAGCGGTCCGCGTACGGTGTCCACGGTCTGGATCCGGGACATCGGCGCGATCCGCCACTCCTGCCAGAAGTACCCGGTGCGCACGTACACCGCGTCCTCGGTGACCTCCCAGCGGTGGGTGCGGAACCACCACAGGGGGAAGAGGACGGCGGCCGCCACGCCCGCCACGGCCAGGACCGCGGCGGACAGCAGCAGCCAGAAGCGGGCGGACTCGATCAGCGCGCCCAGCACGGCCAGTGGCAGGACGTGCGCGGCGGCCATCAGCAGCCACTGGACCCGCCACCAGCCCACGGCCCGCTCGTTCAGCGTGTTGCGCGGCGGTCGCAGCCGTACCGCCGCCGTCCCCTCCCCCGGTGGCATGGGCTCAGCGCCCCCGCAGCGTGCGGTAGGCGGTGACCAGGGCGGCGGTGGAGCTGTCGAGCTCCCCGGTGTCCGCCTCCGCGGTGCCCGCCTCTCCGGTCAGGACGGGCTCGATCTTCTTGGCGAGGACCTTGCCGAGTTCGACGCCCCACTGGTCGAAGGAGTCGATGTTCCAGATGGCGCCCTGGACGAAGACCTTGTGCTCGTAGAGCGCGATGAGCTGGCCGAGGACCGAGGGGGTCAGCCGGTCGGCGAGGATCGTGGTCGTCGGGTGGTTGCCCCGGAACGTCTTGTGCGGGACCAGCTCCTCGGGCACGCCCTCGGCACGGACCTCGTCGGGCGTCTTGCCGAAGGCCAGCGCCTGGGTCTGGGCGAAGAAGTTGGCCATCAGCAGGTCGTGCTGGGCGATCAGTCCGGGCAGCAGGTCGTGGACCGGGGCGGCGAAGCCGATGAAGTCCGCCGGGATCATCTTCGTACCCTGGTGGATCAACTGGTAGTACGCGTGCTGCCCGTTGGTGCCGGGGGTGCCCCAGACGACCGGTCCGGTCTGCCAGTCGACACGGTTGCCCTCGCGGTCGACGGACTTGCCGTTGGACTCCATGTCGAGCTGCTGGAGGTACGCGGTGAACTTGGACAGGTAGTGGCTGTAGGGGAGCACCGCGTGCGACTGGGCGTCGAAGAAGTTGCCGTACCAGACGCCGAGGAGGCCCAGCAGGAGCGGGGCGTTCTCCTCGGCGGGGGCGGTGCGGAAGTGCTCGTCGACGAGGTGGAAGCCGTCCAGCATCTCGCGGAACCGGTCCGGGCCGATGGCGATCATCAGCGAGAGGCCGATCGCGGAGTCGAAGGAGTAGCGGCCGCCGACCCAGTCCCAGAACTCGAACATGTTGGCCGTGTCGATGCCGAACTCTTCGACCTTCTCCGCGTTGGTCGACAGCGCCACGAAGTGCTTGGCGACGGCGTCCTGACCGGCCCGCAGCTCGGTGAGCAGCCAGTCCCGGGCGGAGGTGGCGTTGGTGATGGTCTCGATCGTGGTGAAGGTCTTCGAGGCGATGACGAAGAGCGTCTCGGCGGGGTCCAGGTCGCGGACGGCCTCGTGGAGGTCGGCGCCGTCGACGTTGGAGACGAACCGGACGGTGAGCGAGCGGTCCGTGAAGGAGCGCAGCACCTCGTACGCCATGGCGGGACCGAGGTCGGAGCCGCCGATGCCGATGTTGACGATGTTCTTGACGGGCTTGCCGGTGTGGCCGGTCCACTCCCCCGCCCGGACCTTGTCCGCGAAGGCGGCCATCTTGTCCAGGACGGCGTGGACGGCGGGTACGACGTTCTCGCCGTCGACCTCGATCACGGCGTCGCGCGGGGCGCGGAGCGCGGTGTGCAGGACGGCCCGGTCCTCGGTGGTGTTGATCTTCTCGCCGCGGAACATCGCGTCCCGCAGCTCGGCGACCCCGGTGGCGGCGGCGAGTTCGCGCAGCAGGCGCAGCGTCTCGTCGGTGACCAGGTGCTTGGAGTAGTCGAGGTGGAGGTCGCCGACCCGGAGGGTGTGGTCGGTGCCCCGGTCCGGCGTCCGCGCGAACAGTTCGCGCAGCTGGGTGGCGCCGAACTCCTCACGGTGCTTGGCGAGAGCCGTCCACTCGGGGGTCTGGTTGAGCTTGGCTCGGCTTACTGCGTTCATCCCGGATATCAGCCCACTTCTTCTTCGTCACTCAGCTTCCCCGCTGCCCCACCAACCTAATTGATCGAGGAGGCGGGCGGCGCGGACGCGGGGCGTACGGCGGAAAAGCCGTCCGGCCGGACACCTGTGGGGTGTCCGGCCGGTGAGGACTGGGTGGGTCCGTGACGCTGGGCGGGCTTCAGATCTCGCCGCGGAGTTTGGCGAGGGCCTCGGCGAGGATCGCCTCGCCGTCCTCGTCGCTGCGCCGCTCCCGTACGTACGCGAGGTGCGTCTTGTACGGCTCGGTGCGGGGCGGGTCCGGGGGGCTGTCCTTGTCCTGGCCGGCCGGGAAGCCGCAGCGCGGGCAGTCCCAGGTGTCCGGCACCTGCGCGTCATGGGCGAAGCTCGGCTGCGTCTCGTGCCCGTTGGAGCACCAGAAGGAGATGCGCAGGCGCGGCGCGGACTCGCCCCGCTCGGCCTCGCCCATCGGCCCCGCTCCGACCCGGCTTCCCCGGATCGCGTTGCCACTTGCCACGGTCGTAACTCCCTGCCTGACGGTGCTCGACGAAGCCTCAGTCTACGTAAGGCCCAACGCACGTCCAGTGAAAGGAGTTACACCCTCACCGGGAATCTCCGGGCGGGGTCAGTCGCCCAGCTTGACCAGCAGACCGAGCACGACGACCAACGCGAACCAGATCAGACCGACCACGACGGTGATGCGGTCGAGGTTGCGTTCGGCGACGGAGGAACCACCGACGGACGACTGCATTCCGCCACCGAACATGTCGGAGAGGCCGCCGCCCTTGCCCTTGTGCATGAGCACCAGCAGCATCAGCAGCAGGCTGAAGACGATCAGGGCGATCTCGAACGCCAAAACCACGGCTGGTCCCTACTTTCCGGAATTCTTGACTACTGCCTGTACGTACAGCGGGGGCCGGAGGGTGACAACCCCCTCGGCCCCCGCAAGGGTACGACGGATCCGCGCTACCGCATACTCACTGGTCGCGGAAGCGGACGATCTTGACGAACTCGTCGGCGTCGAGCGCGGCACCGCCGATGAGGGCGCCGTCCACGTCGGGCTGCGCCATGATGGCCGCCACGTTGCCGGACTTCACCGAACCGCCGTACTGGATACGGACGGCGTCGGCCAGCTCCTGCGAGTACAGCTCGGCCAGCCGGCGGCGGATCGCACCGCAGACTTCCTGGGCGTCCTCGGGGGTGGCGACCTCGCCGGTCCCGATGGCCCAGACCGGCTCGTAGGCGATGACGATGGACTGGGCCTGCTCGGCCGGGAGGTCCTTCAGGGCGCCGTCGAGCTGCGCGAGCGTGTAGGAGACCTGGTCACCGGCCTTGCGGATGTCCAGGCCCTCGCCGACGCAGAGGATCGGGGTCAGGCCGTGCTGGTAGGCGGCCTTCACCTTGGCGTTGCAGATCTCGTCGCTCTCGCCGTGGTACTGGCGGCGCTCGCTGTGGCCGACGGCCACGTACGTACAGCGCAGCTTGGCGAGCATCGCGCCGGAGATCTCACCGGTGTAGGCACCGGAGTCGTGCGCCGAGATGTCCTGGGCGCCGTACTTGATCTTCAGCTTGTCGCCGTCCACCAGGGTCTGCACGGAGCGCAGGTCGGTGAAGGGCGGCAGGACGGCGACCTCGACGGCGTCGTAGTCCTTGTCGGCCAGGGCGAAGGAGAGCTTCTGGACGTGGGCGATGGCCTCAAGGTGGTTGAGGTTCATCTTCCAGTTGCCCGCCATCAGCGGGGTACGGGTACTCATTAAGGGTCAGTCCTCCAGTGCGGCGAGGCCGGGAAGCGTCTTGCCCTCGAGGTATTCGAGGCTGGCGCCGCCACCGGTCGAGATGTGTCCGAAAGCATTCTCGTCGAAGCCCAGGATGCGTACGGCCGCGGCGGAGTCGCCGCCGCCGACGACGGTGAACGCCAGGGAGTCGAGGAGCGCCTGGGCGACCGCGCGGGTGCCCTCGGCGTAGTCGGGGTGCTCGAAGACGCCCATGGGGCCGTTCCAGAAGACGGTGGCCGCGTCGGCGAGCTTCGATGCGTAGAGCTTGCGGGACTCGGGGCCGATGTCCAGGCCCATCTGTCCGGCGGGGATGGCGTCGGCGGCGACCGTGGCGGGGTGCGCCGGGGCCTTGGTCTTCATGTCCGGGAACTCCCCGGCGACCAGCACGTCGACGGGGAGGACGAACTCCACGCCGCGCTTCTGCGCCCGCTCGATGTACTCCTTGACGACCGGGATCTGGTCCTCCTGGAGCAGCGAGGAGCCGACCTCGTGGCCCTGGGCCGCGAGGAAGGTGAAGACCATGCCGCCGCCGATCAGGATGCGGTCGGCCTTCTCCAGCAGGTGGTCGATGACGCCGAGCTTGTCGGAGACCTTGGCCCCGCCGAGGACGACGGCGTACGGCCGCTTGACGTCGGTGGTGAGCTTCTTCAGCACACCGACCTCGGTGGCGATGAGGTAGCCCGCGTAGTGCGGCAGCCGGGCCGGGAGGTCGAAGACCGAGGCGTGCTTGCGGTGTACGGCACCGAAGCCGTCGCCCACGTACACGTCCGCGAGCTCGGCGAGCCGGTCGGCGAAGGCGCCGCGCTCGGCGTCGTCCTTGGCCGTCTCACCGGGGTTGAAGCGGAGGTTCTCGATGACGGCGACCTGGCCGTCGGTGAGGCCCGCGACGGTGGCGCGGGCGGAGTCGCCCACGGTGTCGGTCGCGAAGGCGACATCGGCACCGAGGAGTTCACCGAGGCGCGCGGCGGCGGGCGCCAGCGAGAACGCCGGGTCCGGGGCACCCTTGGGGCGGCCCAGGTGCGAGGCGACGACGACCCGCGCGCCGGCTTCGGCGAGCTTGGCGACCGTCGGGACGACGGCGCGGATACGGCCGTCGTCGGTGATGGTGGTGCCGTCCAGCGGCACGTTGAGGTCGGCGCGGACGAATACCCGCCTGCCGGCGACCCCTTCGGTGAGAAGTTCGTCGATCGTCTTCATCTGGTCTTCCGTTGCTCCTTACAGGGACGGATGAACATGCTAAGAGGCCCGACCGGCGCGTCCTTGCGCCGGTCGAGCCCCTTCACTCACATCGTGGTGCCGCCGACCCGAGGGTCAGAGCTGCTCGCCGACGAAGACCGTGAGGTCGACGAGGCGGTTGGAGTAGCCCCACTCGTTGTCGTACCAGCCGAGGATCTTCACCGTGTTCCCCTCCTGGACCATGGTCAGGGAGGAGTCGAAGGTGCAGGACGACGGGTCGCCGACGATGTCCGAGGAGACGATCGGGTCCTCGGTGTACGTCAGGAAGCCCTTGAGGTCGCCGTCGTCGGAGGCCTTCTTGAACGCGGCGTTGACCTCGTCCTTGGTGACCTCGCGGTCCAGGGTGACGACGAGGTCGGTGGCGGAGCCGGTCGGGACCGGGACGCGCATCGCGATGCCGTCGAGCTTGCCCTTGAGCTGCGGGAGGACCAGAGCGGTGGCCTTGGCGGCACCGGTCGTGGTCGGGATGATGTTCTCGGCGGCGGCGCGGGCGCGGCGCAGGTCCGAGTGCGGGAAGTCCAGGATGCGCTGGTCGTTGGTGTACGCGTGGACCGTCGTCATCAGGCCCTTGACGATGCCGAAGTTCTCGTCGAGAACCTTGGCCATCGGCGCCACACAGTTGGTGGTGCAGGAGGCGTTGGAGATGACGTGGTGGTTGGCCGCGTCGTACTTGTCCTGGTTGACGCCCATCACGATGGTGATGTCCTCGTCCTTGGCCGGAGCCGAGATGAGGACCTTCTTGGCGCCGCCGGCGATGTGCTTCTCGGCGTCGGCCTTCTTGGTGAAGATGCCGGTCGACTCGATGACGATGTCGACGCCCAGCTCACCCCAGGGGATGTCGGCCGGGTTGCGCTCGGAGAGCACCTTGATCGTGTGACCATCGACGGTGATGGTGTCGGCGGTGTGGCTGACCTCTGCCTTGAGACGACCCAGGATGGTGTCGTACTTCAGCAGGTGGGCCGTGGTCGCAGTGTCACCCAGGTCGTTGACAGCCACGATCTCGATGTCCGCACCCTGCTCAAGCAGCGCGCGGAAGTAGTTGCGACCGATGCGGCCGAAGCCGTTGATGCCTACGCGGATCGTCACGAACCGATCTCCTCGTATAGGTACGCCGGTTTCTGAAGCCGACGAGGTGTATAGGGATGTCCCCGACCGCTATCGACCCTACCTCTCCGAGGGCCCCGGGGTGACATCGACAGGGGCCGTACGCGCCACCGGAATACGGCGGGAGGCCCGTACTCCCCAGTAGGGTCACGGGCCTCCGTTCGCGCTTCGGGACGTTGGTCCCGATGACCGGGGACCAACGTCCCCTGTCCGTGGCCGAGTCAGCCGACCAGGCCGTCCGCAAGCTCCTCGCTGAGCGTGGCCTCCGTGCCGGGGATGCCGAGATCCTGGGCGCGCTTGTCGGCCATGGCGAGCAGGCGGCGGATCCGGCCGGCGACCGCGTCCTTGGTCAGCGGCGGGTCGGCGAGCGCGCCCAGCTCCTCCAGGGATGCCTGCTTGTGCTCCATGCGCAGCCGCCCGGCCGCCGCGAGGTGCTCGGGGACCTCCTCGCCGAGGATCTCCAGCGCGCGCCCCACCCGGGCCCCGGCGGCCACCGCCGCGCGGGCCGAGCGGCGCAGGTTCGCGTCGTCGAAGTTGGCGAGCCGGTTGGCCGTGGCGCGGACCTCGCGCCGCATCCGGCGCTCCTCCCAGGCCAGCACCGACTCATGGGCGCCGAGCCGGGTGAGCAGGGCGCCGATCGCGTCGCCGTCGCGGACGACGACCCGGTCCACGCCGCGCACCTCGCGGGCCTTGGCCGCGATGGAGAGCCGGCGGGCCGCGCCGACCAGGGCGAGGGCCGCCTCCGGGCCGGGGCAGGTGACCTCCAGCGAGGAGGAGCGGCCGGGCTCGGTGAGCGAGCCGTGCGCGAGGAACGCCCCGCGCCAGGCGGCCTCGGCGTCGCAGGTGGCCCCCGAGACCACCTGCGGGGGCAGTCCGCGGATGGGGCGGCCGCGGCCGTCCACCAGACCGGTCTGCCGGGCCAGCTGGTCGCCGCCCGCCACCACCCGGACGACATAGCGCGAGCCGCGCCGCAGCCCGCCGGGGGCCATCACGATCAGCTCCGAGCTGTGCCCGAAGATTTCGAGGATGTCGCGCTTGAGCCGGCGCGCCGCCATCGCGGTGTCCAGCTCCGCCTCGATCACAATGCGGCCGCTCACCAGGTGCAGCCCGCCCGCGAACCGAAGAATCGCCGAGACCTCTGCCTTCCTGCAGCAGGTCCGGGTGACGGGAAGCCGAGAGATTTCGTCCTTCACCGCTGGCGTCATCGCCATGGGCCGATCCTTCCATGCATCCGAAAAATACGGTCGTACGCGGCGGCCAACAGCTCCTGATCATGGACCGGAACGCCGTCGGGCGATGCCACCGGCGCCAGCTCGACCGCGGCTCCGAGCCGCTTGGCGGCGTCGTCGAGCGATTCGCGGTCGGGCACGGCTGCCTCGTCGGCCAGCACCACGTCCAAGGCGAGTTTAGGGGCGTGTCGTCCCAAAACCTCCAAATGACGCTGCGGTGAGAACCCCTCGGTTTCACCGGGCTGTGGTGCGAGATTCAACGACAGGACCTTGCGGGCCTTCGTGGTGACCAGTGCGTCGAGCAGTTCCGGCACCAGCAGATGCGGGATCACCGAGGAGAACCAGGAGCCGGGGCCGAGCACCACCCAGTCCGCGTCGAGCACCGCCTCGACGGCCTCCGGGACGGCCGGCGGGTCGGGCGGGACGACGTGCACGGACTGCACCTCGCCCGGGGTGAGCGCGACGGTGGCCTGGCCGCGCACGGTGACGATCGCGTCGGGCAGCTCGGGGTCGTGGCCCTTGACCAGCGCCTGGAGCTCCAGCGGCACGGCGGACATCGGCAGCACCCGGCCGTGCGCGCCCAGCAGCTTGCCGACCAGGTCCAGGGCCTGGACATGGTCGCCGAGCTGCTCCCACAGGGCCACGATCAGCAGGTTGCCGACCGCGTGCTCGTGGAGGTCGCCCTTGGACTCGAAGCGGTGCTGGATGACCCGGGACCAGGTGCGGCCCCAGTCGTCGTCCCCGCAGAGCGCGGCGAGCGCCTTGCGCAGGTCCCCGGGCGGCAGGACGCCCAGCTCCTCGCGCAGCCGGCCGCTGGAGCCGCCGTCGTCGGCGACGGTGACCACGGCCGTGAGGTCGCCGGTGATCCGGCGCAGCGCCGCCAGGGACGCCGAGAGGCCCATGCCGCCGCCGAGCGCGACGACCTTGGGCTGTCCACCGCGTTTGCGGCCGGAGAGCGCCGAGGTGGCCCGGCTCAGCCGCCGCATCCGCAGATTGCGACCGGTCACTCTCGCCCCATGTCCCGGTGGACGAGGACGGTCTCGATGCCTTCGGCGGCGAGGCGGGCCGAGAGCTTCTCCGACATGGCGACGGAGCGGTGCTTGCCGCCCGTGCAGCCCACGGCGATGGTCACGTACCGCTTGCCCTCGCGGCGGTAGCCGGCGGCGATCAGCTGGAGCAGCTCCGTGTACTGGTTGAGGAACTCCTTGGCGCCCGGCTGGTTGAAGACGTAGTCGGACACCTCCTCGTTGACGCCGGTGAAGGGGCGCAGCTCCGGGACCCAGTGCGGGTTGGGCAGGAAGCGGCAGTCCACGACCAGGTCGGCGTCGACGGGCAGGCCGTACTTGTAGCCGAAGGACATCACCGTGGCGCGCAGCTCCGGCTCGGACTCGCCCGCGAACTGGGCGTCCATCTTGGCGCGCAGCTCGTGCACGTTGAGGCTGGAGGTGTCGATGACCAGGTCGGCGTCGCCGCGCAGCTCGCGCAGCAGGTCGCGCTCGGCGGCGATGCCGTCGACGATGCGGCCGTCGCCCTGGAGGGGGTGCGGGCGGCGGACGGACTCGAAGCGGCGCACCAGGGCGTCGTCGGAGGACTCCAGGAAGACGATCCGCCGGGTGACGTGCTTGGCCTCCAGGTCCGCGAGGGATTCGCGGAGGTTGTCGAAGAAGCGCCGGCCGCGTACGTCGACGACGACGGCGATCCGCGCCACGTTGCCCTGTGAGCGGGCGCCGAGCTCCACCATGGTGGGGATCAGCGCGGGCGGCAGGTTGTCGACGACGAACCAGCCGAGGTCCTCCAGACACTTGGCGGCGGTGCTGCGGCCAGCGCCGGACATGCCGGAGATGATCACCAGCTCGGGGATGGCCGGCGCCACTGCCTCGCCCGTCTCGTTCGTGGTGTTCGTACTCACGTCTGCTGCTCCGTCTGCTCGGTCTGTTCGTTCGTGCTGCTGGTCGCCTGGGCGCTCGCTGCCGTCGCCTGCGTGGCCGTCGGCCCGGCGGGTGTGCTCGGTCATGACGTGCCCCCGTCGTCGTCTTCCATGATCTCTCCTGTGGCCGTGTTCACGGCAGGGGCCGCGGGAGCGGCCGAGGCGAGGGCGGCCGCCACCGCCTCGGCCGTCCTGCGCCCTATCCCGGGGACCTCGCAGATCTCCTCGATTGTCGCCTGCCGGAGCTTCTTCACGGAGCCGAAATGCTTGATCAGGGCCTGTTTGCGGGTCTCGCCGAGGCCCGCCACGTCGTCCAGGGGGCTGGAGCGGATGCGCTTGGCCCGCTTGGCGCGCTGGTAGGTGATGGCGAAGCGGTGGGCCTCGTCGCGAACGCGCTGGAGGAGGTAGAGGCCCTCGCTGGAGCGGGGCAGGACCACGGGGTCGTCGTCATCGGGGAGCCAGACCTCCTCCAGCCGCTTGGCCAGGCCGCAGACGGCGATGTCGTCGATGCCCAGCTCGTCCAGGGCGCGTTTCGCGGCGGCGACCTGGGGTTGTCCGCCGTCGACCACGACGAGCTGCGGCGGGTAGGCGAACCGCTTGGGGCGGCCGTCGTCCTCCCGGGGCTCGGTCCCGTCGGCCGGGACCGGGGAGACCTGTGCGGCGTCCGGGGCCTCCCCGGAGGCCTCCGGTGCCTGCTCCCACTCCCCCGTACGCTCCTTGTCCTGGAGGTAGCGCCGGAAGCGGCGGCCGATCACCTCGTGCATCGAGCGGACGTCGTCCTGGCCCTCGAAGCCCTTGATCTGGAAGCGGCGGTACTCGCTCTTGCGGGCGAGGCCGTCCTCGAAGACCACCATGGAGGCGACCACGTCGTCCCCCTGGAGGTGGGAGATGTCGTAGCACTCGATGCGCAGCGGGGCCGTGTCCAGGCCGAGCGCCTCCGCGATCTCCTCCAGGGCACGGGAGCGGGTGGTCAGGTCGGAGGCGCGCTTGGTCTTGTGCAGCCCGAGCGCCTGCTGGGCGTTGCGCTGGACCGTCGTCATGAGGTCCTTCTTGTCGCCGCGCTGCGGGATGCGCAGGCTGACCTGGGAGCCCCGGCGCTCGGCGAGCCACTGGGAGACCGCTTCGGTGTCCTCGGGCAGGGCGGGGACCAGGACCTCCTTGGGGACGGCGTCGCCGCGCTCCTCCCCGTACAGCTGCTGGAGGGCGTGCTCGACGAGGCCGGAAGTGTCGACCGCCTCGACCTTGTCGGTGACCCAGCCGCGCTGGCCGCGGACCCGGCCGCCGCGCACGTGGAAGATCTGGAGGGCGGCCTCCAGCTCGTCCTCGGCGACGGCGATCAGGTCGGCGTCGGTGGCGTCGGCGAGGACGACGGCGCTCTTCTCCATGGCCCGCCTGAGGGCCCCGGCGTCGTCCCGGAGCCGGGCGGCGCGCTCGTACTCCATCTCCTCGGCCGCCTGTGTCATGTCCTTCTCCAGGCGGCGGATGTAGGTGCCCGTGCGCCCGGCCATGAAGTCGCAGAAGTCCTCGGCCAGCTCCCGGTGTTCCTCGGGGGTGACCCGGCCGACGCAGGGGGCCGAGCACTTGCCGATGTAGCCCAGCAGGCAGGGGCGGCCGGTGCGGGCGGCGTTCTTGAAGACCCCGGCGGAGCAGGTGCGGACGGGGAAGACGCGGAGCATCAGGTCGACGGTCTCGCGGATCGCCCACGCGTGCCCGTACGGACCGAAGTAGCGCACGCCCTTCTTCTTGGCGCCGCGCATCACCTGGACGCGGGGGAACTCCTCGTTCAGCGTGACGGCGAGGTAGGGGTAGCTCTTGTCGTCCCGGTACTTGACGTTGAACCGGGGGTCGAACTCCTTGATCCAGGAGTACTCCAGCTGGAGCGCCTCGACCTCGGTGGAGACGACCGTCCACTCCACGGATGCGGCGGTCGTGACCATCGTGCGCGTACGCGGGTGGAGATTGGCCAGGTCCTGGAAGTAGTTGGCCACGCGCTGGCGGAGGTTCTTGGCCTTCCCGACGTAGATCACCCGGCGGTGCTCGTCGCGGAACTTGTAGACCCCCGGGGAGTCGGGGATCTGCCCCGGGCTGGGGCGGTAGCTGGAGGGGTCTGCCATGTCTCACACCCTACTTGCGGGGTGTGACAGTGCGTCGTCGTCCGGGGTACGGGGCGGTGTGCTCCGGGTACGCGGTGTGCTCCGGGGCGCCGGGGGGTGTCGGCGGCCCGGAGCACGGGTTCACGGCTCACATCGGGGGCGCTCCGGGTGCGTACCTGGCGTACGGCCCCGGAGCGCCCGGCTCAGGCGTCCGGCGCGGGGCGGTGCCGGGTACGGCTCCGGTGGCGTACGGCGGCGGCGCCGCAGAGGGCGAGGGCGAGCAGGGCCCCGGCGCCGGCCACCGCGGAGACGGCTCCCAGGGCGGTGCCGGGGGTGCCCGTTCCCGTACCCGCCGCGTTCGCGAGGGCGGGGGCGTTCTCCGGGGCCGGGGCGGGTGCCTCGGCCGCTGTGCCTGCCGCCGCCCCCGGGCCGTAGCCTCCCGCCCGGCCGGACCTCGCGTAGCCGGAGCCGGGCAGCTTGTCGCCGTACGCCTCCTTCACCCGGGCCCGGTAGGCGTTCAGAGTCGTCCCCTTCGCGCCCACGGCGACGCGCGCGTCCTCGTCCAGCGGGAGCACCCGGGAGGCGTCGTGGACGTACCAGGCGTCGATCTGCGGTTCGCGGAAGACCGTGCCGCCGGGAAGCGCGCGGGCCCCCTGTGCGGTGTAGCGGGCCTCGTCGTCGCCGGTCGCGATGTTCACGACCTGCCACTCCCCGCTCCCTCCCGCCCCGGGGACGGTCCACAGGGAGGCCTTCTGGCCGTCGGAGGAGACGGCGGTGGCGGCGAGGTAGTCCAGGGTGCTCGGCGCGGCCCCCTGCTTCCCGGCGACGAACGCGGCCGAGAGCGTGCGTACGGGGACGGTCCTCGCCTCGATGCGCGGTGCCGCCGCCGTACGGGCCACCGCTCCCTCCCGGGCGAAGAAGCGGGACAGGGTGTCCAGGGTGGCAGGTGCGGAGGCGGCCTCGTGGGCGGCTTCGAGCGTTGCTGCGGTCAGCTTCGGCGGGGCGGGCGTCCCGTCGGCGGGGGTTCCGTCGGCGGAGGCGACGGGCGCGGTGGCGAGCAGGGCGGTGGCGGCGAGAGCGGTGGCGACGGCGAGACGCCGGGTGGTCGCGGTCATGTCCTCACGCCCCGATCCGGTAGAGCGAGTGGGTCCAGGAGAACTGGTTGTTGTTCACGTACCAGGAGTGGGAGGCCCAGTTGTAGCGGTCGCTGGAGGGCCACGGGTCGCCCCAGTAGACCCAGCTGTTGGCGTCGTCGTACCCGTAGATGACGTGCATGTGCCCGCCGCCGGACGACCACTGGATACGGGTCTCGATGGGCCGCCGGGCCGATATCTCGCTCTGCACGGTCGGGTAGCGCAGCCAGCCGGTGACGTAACTGCCGGGCCGGACGCCGGTCCAGGAGAGGCCGGTCTGGACGTTGCCGAGGGTGGCCTGCGAGTTGGGGCACTCGGTGTTCTGGTTCCGGTTGAAGGAGGCGTTGCAGAACTGGTTCTGCGAGTAGTTGCGGCCGAACCAGGCGGCGATGGTGTTGCCGCCGGCCGCCCAGCACCAGTTGCTCTTCTGCTGGGCCTGCATGGTGATGTTGAGCCGCTGGGCGGCGGCGACGGTCTGGGACGCGGGCTCCGCTGTCGTGGCGGTGGCGGTGGCCGCGGGGACGGCGAGGAGGGCAGCGGCCAGCAGGGCCGTGAACGAGAACCTGCCGGACCTTCGGGGCCTGATTCTTCGGTTGCGCATGGCGTTCCTCCCAAGGCGGGGGGGGCGGGGATCGGAGGAGCGCGTCCGGACGCTGAGGAAAAGGATCGATCGTTGTCCGGAACAGGTCAACACGCTTCAATACGGAGTGACATCGCGGTGTGAACGGCACGGCGCCCGTGTGAACGGCGCGGCCCGGTCACCTGCTCCCCCGCATCCCCCGGGGGCGGTGTCGCCCCTCCCCCACGTGAACGTTCACCGGAGGCCCGCATGCGGCAGACCGAGACCGAACTGACGCAAGTACTGCACACCGGCCCCTTCCATCTGGCCCTGCGCACCGCCCTCTCGGTGCGCGGGCTGCCGCTCCACCGGGTGCAGCACCATCTGGCGCACCGGGGCGTCAAGCTCGGGGTGACCAGCCTGAGTTACTGGCAGCAGGGCGTACGCCGGCCCCGCCGCCCCGAGTCCCTGCGGGCCGTCCGCGCGCTGGAGGACGTGCTGGCGCTGCCGGACGACTCGCTCCTGCGGCTGCTGCGGAGCGACGACCGCGGTGCCGCGGACGGGGAGCGTCCGGTGGCGCGCTCGTACCGCTCGCTGCTGGAGTCCTCGGGGGCGGTGGAACGGCTGCTGGCGGCGATGGAGTCACCGGTGGACGGCGGGCTGCACACCGTGGACCACCAGGAGCGGGTACGGATCGGGGCGCGGCGCGAGCTGGCGGGCCGCACCTCGCTCCAGGTCGTCCGCGCGCACCGGGACGGGGTGGACCGCTATCTGGCCATCCACCGCGGTGATCCGGGGTGCGACCCGTCGCGGATCTCCGTACGGGCCGGGGAGAACTGCCGGACCGGGCGGGTCCGCTGGGACGCGGACGCGGGGGTGCTGGTGGCGGAGCTGCTCTTCGACACCCGGCTGCGGTCGGGCGAGACGTACCTCTTCGGTTACGGCTTCGAGGACGGTACGGGCGGGGCCGGCGGCGAGTATGTGCGCGGCTTCACCTTCGGCGGCGGGCAGTACGTGCTCCAGGTCGGCTTCGACGAGGCCGCGCTGCCGGTCCGCTGCCGCCGGTTCGAGCAGTCCTCGGCGGGCGCGGCGCGCGCGGCCCGCCGGGACCTCACGCTGACCGGCCGCCACCGGACGGTGCACGTGGTGGAGGAGGGGGTGCGGCCGGGGCTCGTGGGCATCGACTGGGACTGGGAGTGACGGCCCCGGGGACGGGGTGGCGTGGGCCGGGGGTGGGCGGGCTCAGGCTCCCGGGCCCGCGACGAGCTTTCCGCCCTCGGCCGTGACCGGGACGGCGGGCAGCGGCACGGTGGCCGGGCCCTGGACGACCTTGCCGGTGGTCGTGTCGAAGCGGCTGCCGTGGCAGGCGCAGTGGCCCTCGGTGCCCTCGATCTTGGTCAGGACGCAGCCGCCGTGGGTGCACTGGGCGCTGAACGCCTTGTACTCGCCCTTCGCCGGGCAGCTGACGACGAGGCGCTGCTCGCGGTAGAGCTTGGCGCCGCCGACGGGCACCTCGGAGGCTTCGCCGAGGTCGACGGGGGCGGTGGGGACGGGCGACTTGGCGTGACCGAGCTTGGACTCGGTCGAGCAGGCGGCCGCTCCCAGCCCGGCGGCACCGGCGAGCGCGGCGCCCTTCAGCACGGTACGGCGGGCGGCGGGCAGGCCGGGCATGCGGACTCCACGGATCGTTGTTCGGGGTGGCTCGGGCGTCGCCGGGCAGGCAGGGAGGAGGCGACGAGGGCCGTGGCCGCCCGTTTCCCCACTCGTTCCCCCCGGTGACGGAACCGACGATACCGGCGGGGAACGGACGGCCTGCGGGCGGGCCCGTCACCGCCGACGGCCGCCCCTCCGGAGCTGGGAGGGACGACCGTCGGCGGCTCTGTGCGGCCGAACTCACGCCTTGCGGGCGCGGGTCGCCTTCTTCGCGGCGGCGGCCTTGGTGGCGGTCGCCTTCGTGGTGCTCGCCTTCTTGGCCGTGGCCTTGGTGGCCGTGGCCTTCTTGGCTGCCGCCGCCGTGGCCTTCTTCGGCGCCGCCGTCTTCTTCGCCGCGGTCTTCCGGGCGGCGGTGGCGGTCTTACGAGCCGTCCCCGTCCCCCGCCCCGACGGCACCGCGGCCTCGCTGATCCGGTCCGCGTCCAGGATCCCCTGGAGGAACTTCCCGGTGTGGCTGGCGGGGACCGAGGCGACCTGCTCCGGCGTGCCTTCCGCCACGACCAGGCCGCCGCCGTTGCCGCCCTCGGGGCCCATGTCGATGACCCAGTCGGCGGTCTTGATGACGTCCAGGTTGTGCTCGATGACGATCACCGAGTTGCCCTTGTCGACCAGTCCGGAGAGGACCGTGATCAGCTTGCTGATGTCCTCGAAGTGGAGGCCGGTGGTCGGCTCGTCCAGGACGTAGACCGTACGTCCGGTGGAGCGCTTCTGGAGCTCGCTGGCCAGCTTGACGCGCTGCGCCTCTCCGCCGGAGAGGGTCGGCGCGGACTGCCCGAGCCGTACGTAGCCGAGGCCCACCTCGTTGAGCGTACGGAGGTGGCGCGCGATCGTCGGGACGGCTTCGAAGAACTCCAGGCCCTCCTCGATCGGCATGTCCAGCACCTCGGCGATGGACTTGCCCTTGTAGTGGACCTCCAGGGTCTCCCGGTTGTAGCGCGCACCGTGGCAGACCTCGCACGGAACGTACACATCGGGAAGGAAGTTCATCTCGATCTTGATCGTGCCGTCGCCGGAGCAGTTCTCGCAGCGGCCGCCCTTGACGTTGAAGGAGAAGCGGCCCGGCAGATAGCCGCGCACCTTCGCCTCCATCGTCTCGGCGAAGAGCCTGCGGACGTGGTCGAAGACCCCGGTGTACGTCGCCGGGTTGGACCGGGGCGTCCGGCCGATCGGCGACTGGTCGACGTGGACCACCTTGTCGACGAGGTCGTCGCCGTCGACGCGGGTGTGGCGGCCGGGGACCGACTTGGCGCCGTTCAGCTCACGGGCCAGGTGGGTGTAGAGGATGTCGTTGACCAGGGTCGACTTCCCGGAGCCGGAGACGCCGGTGACGGCGGTGAGCACGCCGAGCGGGAAGGAGACGTCGATGTCGTGGAGGTTGTTCTCCCGGGCCCCGTGCACCGTGAGGCTGCGGGCCGGGTCGACCGGGCGGCGGACGTCCGGCGTCGGGATGGCCCGCTTGCCCGACAGATACTGGCCGGTGATCGACTCCTTGTTGGCCAGCAGCTCCTTGAGCGAGCCGGAGTGGACGACCTTGCCGCCGTGCTCACCGGCACCGGGGCCGATGTCGACGACCCAGTCCGCGACCTTGATGGTGTCCTCGTCGTGCTCGACAACGATGAGCGTGTTGCCCATGTCGCGGAGGCGGACCAGGGTCTCGATCAGGCGGTGGTTGTCGCGCTGGTGCAGCCCGATGGACGGCTCGTCCAGGACGTACAGCACGCCGACCAGGCCGGAGCCGATCTGGGTGGCCAGCCGGATGCGCTGGGCCTCGCCGCCGGAGAGGGTGCCCGCCGCGCGGTTGAGCGAGAGGTAGTCCAGGCCGACGTCCACCAGGAACTTCAGCCGCTCGTTGACCTCCTTGAGGACCCGCTCGGCGATCTTCTTGTCGCGGGCGTTCAGCTTGAGGCGGCCGAGGAACTCGGCGCACTCGCTGATCGACATCGCGGAGACCTCGGCGATGGACTTCTCCATCACCGTCACCGCGAGAACGATCGGCTTGAGCCGGGTGCCCTCACAGGTGGGGCAGGGCACCTCGCGCATATAGCCCTCGAACCGCTCCCGGCTGGAGTCGCTCTCGGCCTCGGTGTGGCGCCGCTTGACGAACTGCACCGCGCCCTCGAAGGCGGGCGTGGTGTAGGCGCGCTCGCGCCCGTAACGGTTGCGGTAGCGGACCTCGGTCTGGATCTTGTGGCCGTACAGCAGGGCCTTCTTGGCGCGCTGGGGCAGTCCGGCCCAGGGGATGTCCGTACGGAAGCCGAGGGCCTTGGCGAGGGCGCCGATCAGCCGGCCGAAGTACTCCTTGGTGTGGCCGTGGGACCAGGGGTGGATGGCCCCCTCGTCGAGCGACTTCTCCTCGTCCGGAACGATCAGCTCCGGGTCGACCTCCATGCGCGTACCGATGCCCGTGCAGTCGGGGCAGGCACCGAAGGGCGAGTTGAAGGAGAAGGAGCGCGGCTCCAGCTCCTCGAAGGAGAGGTCGTCGTAGGCGCAGTAGAGGTGCTCGGAATACATCCGCTCGCGCTCGGGGTCGTCCTCGGGGAGGTCGACGAAGTCGAGCACGACCATGCCGCCGGAGAGGCCGAGGGCGGTCTCGACCGAGTCGGTGAGCCGGCGCTTGGCGCTGTCCTTGACGGTGAGGCGGTCGATGACCACCTCGATGGTGTGCTTCTCCTGCTTCTTGAGCGTGGGCGGCTCGGAGAGCTGGATGGTGGTGCCGTCGACCCTGGCCCGGCTGTACCCCTTGGTCTGGAGGTCGGCGAAGAGGTCGACGAACTCGCCCTTGCGCTCGCGCACCAGCGGCGAGAGCACCTGGAAACGGCTGCCCTCGGGCAGGCCGAGGACCTTGTCCACGATGGCCTGCGGCGACTGGCGGGCGATGGGCCGCCCGCACTCGGGACAGTGCGGCTTGCCGATCCGGGCGAAGAGCAGCCGGAGGTAGTCGTAGACCTCCGTGATGGTGCCGACCGTCGAGCGCGGGTTGCGCGAGGTCGACTTCTGGTCAATGGAGACGGCGGGGGAGAGACCCTCGATGAAGTCGACGTCCGGCTTGTCCATCTGGCCGAGGAACTGCCGGGCGTACGAGGAGAGGGACTCCACATAGCGCCGCTGGCCCTCGGCGAAGATCGTGTCGAACGCGAGGGACGACTTGCCCGACCCGGAGAGCCCGGTGAAGACGATGAGGGAGTCACGGGGGAGATCGAGCGAGACGTTTTTCAGGTTGTGCTCGCGCGCGCCACGGACGATGAGACGGTCGGCCACGCCGGTCCGCACCTTTCTGGAGAGAAACGGGGGAACTGAGCCCCCGTTCCAGGTTATGGGGGGCGCCACAGCGATGTGGGAAGCTTGGTCTCCTCCGAGCGTATAGCACGCACATTCGATTTACGGCCGTGCTCGGACACCTTCACCCGAATGAGTGGCGGAGCTAGGCTCGGCCGCATGATTGATCATGCGCACGACCTGGAAGCTGTACGCGAAGCGACCGATCGGCTGCTCAGCGAAGTGGGCAAGTGGGACAACGCCGCACTCGCCGAGCCGTCACGGCTGCCCGGATGGAGCCGGGGCCATGTTCTGGCCCACCTGTCACGTAACGCCGACGCGATCGGAAACGTTCTCCGGGGGCTGCCGATGTACGCGAGCAGCGAAACCCGGGACGCCGACATCGAGGCGGGCGCCGCGCGCCCCCTGGCCGAGCAGCTGGCCGACTTCCGGGAGAGCGCGGACGGCCTCCAGGCGGTGGCGGCGGAACCGGCGGACTGGTCCCGTACGGTCGCCCTCCGCAACGGCGTGACGGACTCCGCCTCCCGGGTCCCCTTCCGCCGCCTGATCGAGCTGGAGATCCACCACGTCGACCTGGACGTCGGCTACGAGCTGGAGGACCTGCCGGCCGACTTCACCGAGCGGGAGATCGTCTTCCTCACCGACCGCTTCACCGGCCACCCGGCCGTCCCCGCCACCACCCTGACCGATGAGGCGGGCCGCACCTGGACCACGGGCGGCGGGGCGGACGGTCCCGCCGTGTCGGTACGGGGAACGGCCGCCGACCTGCTCGGCTGGCTGGCGGGCCGCCGCGACGGCTCCGCGCTGGCCGTGACCGGAGGCGCGCTGCCCGCGCTGCCCCCGCTGTAGAAGGGTCCCTGCCGGGGTTCGGGACACCCCTCCGGCCCCGGCGGGAACGGATTAGGGTGAGCCGTATGACGTACAGCGGAGCGGTGAAGGTCGGCGGACCGGCGAGCGTGCACGAACTGGCGGATCTGATGATCTCCAAGGTCGCCGTGGGTGCCATGGACAACAACGCCTATCTGCTGCGCTGCCGGGCCACCGGCGAGCAGCTCCTGATCGACGCGGCGGCCGAGCCCGCCACCCTGCTGACGCTGATCGGTGACGACTCCATCGCGTCCGTCGTCACCACCCACCGCCACGGCGACCACTGGCAGGCCCTGGCCGAGGTGGTGGCGGCCACCGGCGCCCGGACGTACGCGGGCCGGTACGACGCCGAGGGCATCCCGGTCGCCACGGACGTCCTCGTGGAGGACGGCGACACGATCACCGTGGGCCGGGTCGAGCTGACCGCCCGCCACCTGACCGGCCACACGCCCGGCTCGATCGCCCTGGTCTACGACGACCCGCACGGGGCCCCGCACCTGTTCACCGGGGACTGCCTCTTCCCCGGCGGGATCGGCAACACGCGTCAGGACCCGGAGGCGTTCGCGAGCCTCCTGCACGACGTCGAGACGAAGCTGTTCGACCGGCTGCCCGACGAGACCTGGGTCTACCCGGGCCACGGCAACGACACGACCCTGGGCGCCGAGCGGCCGCATCTGCCGGAGTGGCGCGCGCGGGGCTGGTAGGCAGCGGACCGGGCACACGGCGGCCCGGGGGGGGTACGGCCCGGAGGCTGCGGCCCGGGGGCTGTGTCAGACCCGGGTACTAGGGTCCCGGCATGACCTTCACCAGCGCCTCCGCCGCCGCCCCGGAAGCGACCCGGGTCGATCTGGACCTCGACGGGCGCCGCCTGTCCTACCTCGACTTCGGGGGGCCCGGCCGGCCCCTGCTGGCCCTGCACGGCCACTTCTCGGAAGGGCGGACCTTCGCCCGGCTAGCCCAAGCGCTGGCCTCCGACTGGCGGGTCGTCGCCCCCGACCAGCGCGGCCACGGGGAGTCGGACCGCCCGGCGGACTACCACCGCCGGGGCTACCTCGCGGACGCGGTCGCGGTCCTCGACCATCTCGGCCTCGGCCGGGTCGTCGTCCTCGGCCATTCGCTGGGCGGTGTCAACGCCTATCAGCTCGCCGCACTCCACCCGGACCGGGTCCTCGCCCTGGTCGTCGAGGACATCGGGGCCGTCGTCGATGACGACCTGTCCTTCTGCCTCTCCTGGCCCCACCGGGCACCGGACCGCGCGGCCCTGATCGAGGGGCTGGGCGCCTCCGCCCCCTATCTGGCCGAGGCGATACGCGCGTACGACGACGGCTGGGGGCTGGCCTTCCGCCCGGAGGACATGGTCGCCTCGCAGCGCCTGCTCCAGGGCGACCACTGGGACGACTGGCTGGCCACGGACTGTCCGGCCCTCCTCGTCCACGGGGCCCGCAGCGGAACCCTCTCCGCCGGGCACGCCGAGGCCATGGCGGAGCGCCGCCCGCACACCCGCCTGGTGCGCCTGCCCACAGGCCATACGGTCCACGAGACCGATCCCGAGGGCTTCGCCGCCGCTGTCCGCGCGTTCCTCGCGGAGCTGTGACGACGGACCTTCGACAGGGGTGGACGGACCTTTGACGGGGGTATACGTACAGCGGCCGGGACGGACGGCTCCCGCCGTTCCGTCCCGGCCGCTGCCGGTGGTGGAGTCCCTGTACCGCCCGGGGCGGCCCCGGGTCAGCTGCTGACGCTCTCCGGCTGCTCGTCGGCCGCGTCGACGCTCTTGGCCTTCGCGGCCGCCTCGGCCTCCGCCGCCTCCTGCTTCTTGTTGGCGATCAGGCTGGTGATCGTGGTGACCACCAGGACGCCGCAGATGACGGTGAGGGAGAACGGGATGGAGATCTCCGGGACGTGCACCCCGGACTCGTGCAGGGCGTGCAGCACGAGCTTGACGCCGATGAAGCCGAGGATCACCGACAGGCCGTAGCTGAGGTGGACCAGCTTCTTCAGCAGACCGCCGATGAGGAAGTACAGCTGGCGCAGGCCCATCAGCGCGAACGCGTTGGCGGTGAAGACGATGTACGGGTCCTGGGTCAGGCCGAAGATCGCCGGGATCGAGTCCAGCGCGAAGAGCACGTCGGTGGTGCCGATGGCGAGCATGACCACCATCAGCGGGGTCAGGATCCGCTTGCCGTTGCGCTGGATGAAGAGCTTCGTGCCGTGGTACTGGTCGGCGACGCCGAAGCGCTGCTCGATCTTCTTGAGGAGACGGTTCTCCTCGAACTCCTCTTCCTCCTCACCGGCCCGCGCCTCCTGGATGAGCTTCCAGGCGGTGTAGATCAGGAACGCGCCGAAGATGTAGAACACCCACGAGAAGTTCGCGATCACGGCGGCACCGGCGGCGATGAAGACCGCCCGGAGCACCAGGGCGATCAGCACACCGATGAGCAGCACCCGCTGTTGGAGGTGGGAGGGCACCGAGAACTTCGCCATGATGAGGACGAAGACGAAGAGGTTGTCGACGCTCAGCGACTTCTCGGTGATGAAGCCCGCGAAGAACTCTCCGGACGCCTGGCTGTTGCCGAACACCAGCAGGCCGAGGCCGAAGAGGACGGCCAGCGCGATCCAGACGACCGTCCAGATACCGGCTTCCTTGGTCGACACGTCATGAGGCTTGCGCCCGATGAAGAAGTCGACGGCGATCAGGGCTGACAGACCAATGATGGTCACAGCCCAAAGGGTCCATGAAACGTCCACTGCGCCTCCGGCAGTTCGCTACGGCTACTGATCAGCGTCGTCGCTGCCGGAGGTCTCTTCCGCCCTGGCACACGGGATGTGTGCCGGGCCGACGCCCCGGGACCGGTCACGGTCCGTACTGACGGGAACGTCGCGTAAGGAGTACTCCCCTCCGTGGACCGAACAGTACAGGCAACACCAAGGATAGGTAAAGATAATAGTAAAGAGATAGTAAAATCTGCAGGTCAGAGGGCAGTTTCGGTCAGCGGCCGGCGGCTCTGCGGGCGGCCGTGACCGCCGCGAGGATCTGTTCCAGGACGCGGCTGCCCGGTGGGATCGTGAGCGGCTCGTACGTCCAGGCGTGACCGACCCAGGGGTCGGCGAGGTGGTTGTCGGCGACCGGGGTGATCCGCAGCAGCGAACGCCACAGCGGGTCGAGCACCGGCCCGTACGCACTCGCGTCCTCGCGGTCCGCGACCATCAGCAGGTGCACGCCGACCGAGGGGCCCTCGTCGGCCAGGTAGCGGAGCTGGGTGACGGCCCGGTCGTCGAAGCCGTGCGGGAAGTCGTTGACGATCAGGAGCTGTTCGCCGGTGTCCAGGTCGGGCGGGAGCGAGTCGGCCGCACCGGCCCGTACCGCCATCTGCACCAGGTCCACCCGGCGGGTGAGATGAGCGAGGACCGAGGCCACTCCCCCGGGCCCGGCGGCGGGCGGTCCGGCGAGGACGCCCGCGTCGACCAGCGGCGCGAGCGGGCCCGCCGCCGCGCCCGCCGGATCGATGACATGTACCGAGAACTCGCCGGGCGGATACACGGCGAGCAGCCGGGCCGCGTGCAGGACGGCGGTCTCCATCGCGAGGCGGCGCAGCCGGTCGCTGTCCATGAGGGCGGCGGCCTCGGAGGCCGTACGCCCGCTGTCCACCCACATCCCCCGCTCCAGCGGCAGCCGGACCAGCAGCGGGATGCGCAGGTCGGTGCGCTCGGGCAGATGGAGGTCACCGATGCGCAGGGCCATCGGCAGCTCCATCGGGATGCGGTGGGCGTGCCAGACGGGGTTGTCCCAGCCCGCGTACGCGGCGGGGAGCGCGGGCTCGACGACGGCCGCCTCGGCGGCCAGCTGGGCGAGGTCGCGGTCCAGCGCCTCCCGGGCCCGGGCGGTCAGCTCGTCGCGTTTGGCTCGGGCCTCCTCGCGGGCGCGGTCGCCCGCGCCGCCGATCCGGTTGCGCGGGTCGGAGAGGGAGCGGTCGAGCTCCTGGCCCATCCGGGACTCGGCGAAGTCCACGGCGCTGCGGTAGGCCGCGGCGGCGCGTGCCAGGTCCTCGAACATGCCCCAGATCTGGTTGTAGAGCCGCTCATCCATCGACCAGCCGGTCGCGTCCCCGGCCACCGGCTGCGCGGGCTGCCCGGGCTGGGCGGGAGGCGGGGTGGGCGGGGGTGAGGGCGGGGCGGCGTGCTGGCGACGGGGGTGCGCGTAGTTGATGGGGCCGCCGGGGGTGGAGGTGGAGGTGGAGGCCGTGGCGGGGTTCGGGCCAGTGCCGGGGGTGGTGCCCGGGGTGGGAGTGGTGCCTGAAGTGGTGCCTGCGCCGGGAGTGGTGCCGGAGGCGGCGCTCGGACCGGGGTGGTCCGGGCGGCCGGAGGTGTGGCGTACGCGGTCGCCTTCGGGGGTGCGGGGCGGCGGCGGGGCCACCGAGCGGGCCAGGGAGCGGGCGACGGCCTCCTGGATGGCGGCGGCCAGCTCGGCCGCCCCGGCCAGGCCCTGGTCGGCGAGCATCTCGGCCAGCCCGGCCGCGTACCCCTGTCCGACGGCCCGGACCTTCCAGGCGCCCTGGCGGCGGTAGAGCTCCAGGGCGCTGACCGCCGACTCGGCGTCCAGGCCGGTGAGCGTGAAGGTGGCGATCTCGGTGCCGTCGAGCCCGGTGACGGCGACGAAGGGCGCGGCGGTGGCGCCGAACCTGGCCGGTCCGCCGACGCCCACCGGGAGGGCGAGGAGCACGGTGACCCGGTGCACCTCCTCGGGGAGGGCTTCCAGGTCGACGGCGAGGCGGTGGTCGGCCGCGGCCTGCCGGGAGACCTCCAGCCCGGGGAGCTGGTGCGAGCCGGGGTGGGCGATCCACTCGACGCCGCGCACCGTGCCGCGCTCGTCGCCGAGGGTAGCCCCGGCCACGACGGGTGAACCCGCCGATACGCGGATCTCCAGACGGGTCTGGGGCAAGGTGTGGTTCTGCCCCCGGACCAGTTCGGCCGTCATGTGCGCTGTCCCCCTCGACGATGTGTGCTGCTTTGGGCCCCGCGCGGTGCGGCTCCCGGAGGCGGGTGCCCCCGGGAGCCGCACGTGCCGGTGCCGGCCTGATCCGGTCCGCCTACAGGTGGGGCAGGATGGACGGCATCAGGTCCTGGAACGTGCGGCCGTTGGCCGGGTTCCCGAGGGCCGTCATCTGCCATCCGCTGCCCGCACGGTGGACCTTCGCCATGATCTGGGCGGTGTACTGGCCGCCGCCGTCCAGCGTGTACCGGGCGAGCTCCTGGCCGTTGGTCTCGTCGACGATGCGACAGAAGGCGTTCTGGACCTCCTGGAACGTCTGCCCGGTGAAGGAGTTCACCGTGAAGACGATCTGGTCGATGTGGACCGGGACGCGCTGGAGGTCGACGAGGATCGCCTCGTCGTCGCCGCCGGAACCGGCACCGCCGACCAGGTTGTCCCCGGTGTGCTTGACCGAGCCGTCGTCACTGACGAGGTGGCGGAAGAAGACGACGTCGACCGGCTGCTTGTCGGCGAAGAGCACCGCCGAGGCGTCCAGGTCGATCTCCCGGGTGCGCGAGCCGAACAGACCGCGGCGCGGAGCCGCCTGCCAACCGAGCCCCATCCGTACCGCGGTCAGGGTCCCCCCGTCGCTCTTCTGCAGGTTGATGGCCTGACCCTTGGTCATATTGACCGTCACGCGCTGTCCCCTCTCGGCATTGCCCCGCAACCGTCCGTGTGCGGTTTCCCCGCACCCTACGCATTCCCCCCGGGACGGCAGCAGGTTCGGTCCGTTTTTGTGTCGGTCTTGCAACACACCGGGGTGGTGGAACCCGGCGCGGCCCCCGCCGGAATCAGGCGAGGCCCGCCTCCTTCATCTGGCGCAGCTCCTTCTTCAGCTCGCCCACCTCGTCGCGGAGCCGGGCGGCCACCTCGAACTGCAGGTCGGCGGCGGCGGCCCGCATCCGGTCCGTCATCTCCTCGATGATCCCGGCCAGTTCGGTCGCGGGACGGTTGCCGACCACCGCGCCGGGCGACGCCCCCCGGCCCTTCGCCCCGCCCTTGGCCGCCTTGACCCCGAGCGTCGGCACGGGGGCCTTGGCCTCCTTGCCCTGCCGGTAGCCGGTGCCGAGGAGCTGCTCGGTGTCGACCTCCTCGCGGTGGATGGTCGCGACGATGTCGTTGATCTTCTTGCGCAGCGGCTGCGGGTCGATGCCGCGCTCGGTGTTGTACGCGATCTGCTTCTCACGGCGGCGGTTCGTCTCGTCGATGGCCTGCGCCATCGCCGGGGTGACCTTGTCCGCGTACATATGGACCTGGCCGGACACGTTACGGGCGGCGCGTCCGATGGTCTGGATCAGGGAGGTGCCGGAGCGCAGAAAGCCCTGTTTGTCGGCGTCGAGAATGGCCACGAGGGACACCTCGGGCAGGTCCAGGCCCTCCCGCAGCAGGTTGATGCCGACCAGGACGTCGTACTCGCCGGAGCGCAGCTCGCGCAGCAGCTCGATGCGGCGCAGGGTGTCGACGTCGCTGTGCAGATACCTGACCTGGATGCCCAGCTCCAGGAAGTAGTCGGTGAGGTCCTCCGACATCTTCTTGGTGAGGGTGGTGACCAGGACCCGCTCGTCGCGCTCGGTGCGCTTGCGGATCTCGTGGACCAGATCGTCGATCTGCCCCTCGGTGGGCTTGACGACGATCTCGGGGTCGACCAGGCCGGTGGGGCGGATGATCTGCTCGACGAAGCCGTCGCCGCGCGAGAGCTCGTACTTGCCCGGGGTGGCGGAGAGGTAGACCGTCTGGCCGATCCGCTTCAGGAACTCCTCCCACTTCAGCGGGCGGTTGTCCATCGCGGACGGCAGCCGGAAGCCGTGGTCGACGAGCGTCCGCTTGCGGGAGGCGTCGCCCTCGTACATCGCGCCGATCTGCGGCACGGTGACGTGCGACTCGTCCAGGACGAGCAGGAAGTCCTCGGGGAAGTAGTCGAGGAGGGTGTTGGGAGCGGTGCCCGGGGACCGCTCGTCGAAGTGCATCGAGTAGTTCTCGACACCGGAGCAGCTGCCGATCTGGTGGAGCATCTCGATGTCGTACGTGGTGCGCATGCGCAGCCGCTGGGCCTCCAGCATCTTGCCCTGCTTCTCCAGCTCGGCCAGCCGCTCCTGGAGCTCCTCCTCGATGCCCCGGACGGCCTTCTGCAGCCGCTCGGGTCCGGCCACGTAGTGGCTGGCGGGGAAGACGTGCAGGGACCGGTCCTCGCTGATGACCTCGCCGGTCAGCGGGTGGAGGGTGGAGAGCGCCTCGATCTCGTCGCCGAACATCTCGATGCGGACGGCGAGCTCCTCGTAGACCGGGAAGATCTCGATGGTGTCGCCGCGGACCCGGAAGGTGCCCCGGGTGAACGCGAGGTCGTTGCGCGTGTACTGCATCTCCACGAACCGGCGCAGCAACTGGTCGCGGTCGGTCTCCTCGCCGACCTTGAGCTGGACCATGCGGTCCACGTACTCCTGGGGCGTACCGAGGCCGTAGATGCAGGAGACGGAGGCGACCACGACGACGTCACGCCGGGTGAGCAGCGAGTTCGTCGCCGAGTGGCGCAGCCGCTCGACCTCCTCGTTGATGGAGGAGTCCTTCTCGATGTAGGTGTCCGACTGGGGGACGTACGCCTCGGGCTGGTAGTAGTCGTAGTAGGAGACGAAATACTCCACCGCGTTGTTCGGCAGGAGCTCGCGGAACTCGTTGGCCAGCTGGGCGGCGAGGGTCTTGTTCGGCGCCATCACCAGCGTGGGGCGCTGCAGCTTCTCGATCATCCAGGCCGTGGTCGCCGACTTGCCGGTGCCGGTCGCACCGAGCAGGACGACATCCTTCTCACCTGCGCGGATGCGCCGCTCCAGCTCGGCGATGGCCGCCGGCTGGTCGCCGCTGGGCTGGTAGGGACTGACGACCTCGAAGGGCGCCACCGTACGTTCGATCTGGGAAACGGGCCGCATGGAACCACCGTACGGCCCCCCACTGACAACGGCCTCGGATCGGCGCCACCCGGACGGCCCCGCGCCCTCGCGAAGGCGCGGCGAGGTCACTCGGGCGGGAGGCCTGCGGTGGTGACGCCGGGTGCGGCGGGGTGCAGGTGCACATCGAGCGCGGCCATGCCGGTGTAGTGCATCCCGGTCACCGCGACGGCCATCATGACGCCCGCGCCCAGGCCGGAGAGGAGGGCGCGGGTGGAGAGGGCCGCCCGGAGCGCGGCGGTGGCGGCGGTCGCGGCGATCAGGACCGAGAGGACGACGAGGGGGGTCTCGTACGTGAAGTGCCCCCGGAAGCGGACGCCCGCCATGCCGAGGTAGTGCGTGGAGGCGATACCGAGGCCGGTGAGGGTGCCGCCCGTGATCAGCGCCATGCGGGTCACGCCCCGGTACCCGACAATGAAGAGGCCGATGCCGACCATCACGACGGCCACGGCGAGGCCGCCGAGGATGAAGGGCTTGTCGTGGGAGAGCGGTGCCTCCGCGACGGTGAAGCCCGTCATCGCCACGTAATGCATGGTCCAGATGCCGGAGCCGATGGACAGCGCACCGAGTGCCAGCCGGCCGGTCTTGAAGGAGCGTGCCGTGCGCAGGGACCTGACGGCGCAGTGGAGTCCGATGGCGGCCCCCAGACAGGCCGCGAGGAACGCCAGGCCCGGGATCGCGGGGCCGTGGGTGAATCTGTCGACCGTTCCCTGCACGCTGGCACGCCCTTCGCGAAAGCCCGGGTCCGAGGGGGGTCCGCAAGGGGCGAGTCCCGGCAGGCAGATAGAGATATAGGAAGCACATTTTATCGGCACGAGACCGTGGCACGGTCCCGTGGCGTGCTCCTCGGGCCACTCCGGTGGCGCAGATTCCGTTCATTCCGTGGCCACCGCCCTCCCGCCCCGTGTTGGTGGGCCGCTGCCAGTCTCGTGGTGACCGCACACTCCGATACGAGGAGTCCACGTGTTCGTACGCACCGCAACCGCCTCCACCGCCGCCGCGGCCGTACTCGGCGCCGGCGCCCTGCTGCTGCCCACCGCCCAGCCGCAGACCGCGGACGCCCGCACCCCGGACCGGCAGGCGAGCCCCCTCGTCGTGGCCCACCGGGGCGCGTCGGGTTACGCACCGGAGAACACGCTCGCCGCCGCGGACGCCGCGAGGGCGCTCGGCATCGACTGGGTGGAGAACGATGTCCACCGCACCAAGGACGGCGTGCTGGTCGTGCTGCACGACACCGGTCTGGCGCGCACGACGGACGTCGAGAAGGTCTTCCCCGGCCGTGCCCCGTGGGCGGTCAAGGACTTCACCGCCGCGGAGATCGCGAAGCTGGACGCGGGCAGCTGGTTCGGGGCCCAGTTCGCGGGGGTCCGGGTGCCGACGCTCACGCAGTTCGTGAAGCGCCTGGAGCGCAACCGGCAGAACCTGCTCCTGGAGATCAAGAGCCCGGCGAGCTATCCGGGCATCGAGCGGGACATCCTGAACGTGCTGCGCAAGGAGGGGTGGCTGGACCGCTCGCACGTACGGGACCGGCTGGTCATCCAGAGCTTCGGCGCCGCGAGCGTCAAGGAGGTGCACGCCCTGCGCCCCGACGTCACCACGGGCTTCCTGGGCACCCCGGCGGTGGCCGACCTCCCCGCGTACGCGGCGTTCACCGACCAGATCAACCCCTCGTTCGCGACGATCGGCGCCGACTACGTGGCGGCCGTGCAGCGGCTCAAGGGCCCGCACGGCAAGCGGCTGCGGGTGAACACCTGGACGGTCAACAGCGCGGCGAACGCGAAGAAGGCCCACGCGTACGGCGTCGACGGCATCATCACCAACTATCCCGACGTGGTGCGCGACGCCACGCGCTGACGCGGTGGGGCGGGACGGGGAGGGGCGGGACGGGGAGGGGCGGGACGGGGAGGGGCGGGCAGGAGCCGGGCGGCGGGCCGGTCCTGTCGGGTTTCCGCCGACGGGACCGGCGTTGTCAGTGGGCGGCCGTACCGTGGACGGCATGAACAGCTACGGGCTCGGTGGAGAGCCGGCCGTCGAGTGGTCCGTCGTGGAGAGCGCCATCGGGCCGCTGCTGCTCGCCGCGACCGCCACGGGCCTGGTGAGCGTGGTCTTCCACGCCCGCCCCGGCGTACGGGACGCGGCGCTCGCCCAGTTGCGGGCCCGGCTCGGCGCGGAGCCGGTGGAGGCGCCCGGCTCCGCGCGGCTGGCCGAGCCGATACGCCGGCTCGCGGCGTACTTCGCGGGCGAGCGGCAGGACTTCGGCCTCGATCTGGACTGGTCGCTGACGTCCGGCTTCCACCGCGAGGTGCTCCGCGAGCTGGAGTCCACGGTGCCCTACGGGACGGTCGTCGGGTACGGGGAGCTGGCCGCGCGGGTCGGCCGGCCGGAGGGCGCACAGGCGGTGGGGGCGGCCATGGGGTCCAACCCGCTGCCGGTGGTGGTGCCCTGCCACCGGGTGGTGGAGAGCGACGGGGGCCTCGGGGGGTTCGGGGGCGGGCTGGAGACGAAGCGGCAGTTGCTGGCGCTGGAAGGGGTGCTTCCGCAGCCGCTGTTCTGAACCGGTGCATCCGTACGGGTGCCTTCCGGGGTGCGGCTGATGGCACACTGCGCCGGTGACGCCACCCCTCCCCCGCTCCGCCGTCCCGCCGGTCACGGCCGCCGGGCTGCCCGCCCTCCAGCGCCGGATATCGGCCGTGCTCGTGGTCAGCCAGATCCTCGGCGGCCTCGGTGTGGCCATCGGGATCGCTCTGGCTCCGATGCTGGCCACCGAGGTGACCGGCTCCGAGGCGCTGTCCGGTCTGGCCCCGACCGCGTCCGTCGTCGGTACGGCGCTGCTGTCGCTGCCGCTGGCCGCCCTGATGGCCTCGCGCGGCCGGCGCCCCGGCCTGGTGCTCGCCTATCTGGTCGGTGCCATCGGCGGGGCTCTGGTGGTCCTCGGCACGGTGGTGCGCAGCTTCCCGTTGCTGCTGATCGGGATGGCCGCGTTCGGTGCCGGGTCCTCCGCCAATCTCCAGGCCCGGTTCGCCGCCGCCGACCTGGTCGGGCCGGAGCGGCGGGGCCGGGCGATCTCCACCGTCATCTGGGCCACCACGATCGGCTCGGTGCTGGGCCCCAACATCGCGGCCCCGGCGGGCCGGATCTTCCGGGGGACGCCGGTGCCCGAGACGGCGGGCCCCTACCTCTGGTCCGCCGCCGCCTTCCTGCTCGCGGGGGTGATCGTGGCGGTGCTCCTGCGCCCGGACCCGCTGCTCACCGCGCGGGCCCTGGCCCCGCAGAGCACCCAGGGCGAGCGGAAGAGGTCCCTGCAGGCCGGGGTCGCGGCCGTCCGGGAGTCGCCGATGGCCAAGCTGGCCATGGTGACCGTCGCCGTGTCGCACACCGCGATGGTGTCGATCATGGTGATGACCCCGGTCCATCTGGGCCGGCACGGTGCGGACCTCCAGCTGATCGGGCTGGTGATCAGCGGGCACATCGCGGGGATGTACGCGTTCTCGCCGGTGATGGGGTGGCTGGCCGACCGGTTCGGCAGGCTCTCCGTGATCGGCCTGACGGTCGGCCTGCTGAGCACTGCGGCGCTGCTCGCGGGCACCGCGGGGCCCCGGCACGGCCAGACCGCCGCAGGCCTGGTCGTGCTGGGCCTCGGCTGGTCGGCGGGGATGATCGCCGGTTCGGCGCTGCTCACCGACTCCGTACCGCAGGCCGCCCGGGCCGCCGTACAGGGCCTGTCCGACCTGACCATGAACGCGACGGCGGCCATCGGCGGAGCGACGGCCGGGGTGATCGTCGCCCAGTGGGGGTACGGCCCCCTGAACGCGATCGGTGCCGCACTGCTGCTGCCGGTGGCCGCGCTCGCGCTGCGCCGAAGCCTGAAGCCGTCGGGCGCCGGGGGTCGATGAGACGTGGGGCCCGGCAGCACCGAAGCCACAGGGCCTCAGGCCTCAGGCCTCAGGCCTCAGGGCCACGAAACCCCGGAGTCTCAGGGCCACGAAACCCCGGCGCCCTCAGAGGCTGATGTGGTACGCCTTGCGGAGCGTCTCGTGCACCGTCCAGGTCGTCCGGTCGCCCTCGCGCAGTACGCAGGCGTCCCCCGGCCCGATCTCCAGCGTCGCGCCGCCCTCGACCGCCACGGTCGCCCGGCCGCTGACCACCACGAACAGCTCGTTCGCCTCGGTGTCGGTGACTACTCCCGGGGTGATCTGCCAGATCCCGCGCACCTGCTTGCCGTCGGCGGACTCCCACAGCACCTTGCCCGTGACCACGGGGTCGCCCGAGACGATCTGTGCCGGATCGAGGGGTTCCGGTTCGAGGTCGGCGTCCGGGATGTGTACGGCGAAGGAGGCGGGGGCCTGGTCGTTTGTCGTCATGGCCGGTCACCTTAGCGACCACTTCCGGCCGAGCCCCACCAGGACCGGCCGGAACCCGTCCCCCCGTGGTTTGCGCCCCTCCCGCCCGCGACAGGGATGGGGGCATGCCTCAGAACATCGACACCTCCTACGAGCCGGTCCTCTCCGCCGAAGTGCGCGCGGCCCTGGCCGACGGGCTGCCCGTCGTGGCCCTGGAGTCGACGATCATCGCGCACGGGCTGCCGCGCCCCCGCAACCTCCGGGTGGCGGTCGAACTGGAAGGGATCGTCCGGACCTCCGGCGCGGTCCCGGCCACCGTCGCCGTCCTGGACGGGCGGGCCCATGTGGGTCTGGAGAAGGACCAGTTGGAGCGGGTCGCCGCCGACCCGGCAGTACGGAAGCTGGGCCACCGCGATCTCGCCCCCGCCCTCGCGCTCGGGGCGAGCGGAGCGACGACGGTCTCCGCGACGGCCTTCCTGGCGGCCCGGGCGGGCCTGCGCGTCTTTGCCACCGGAGGGCTCGGGGGCGTACACCGGGAGTGGGCCGAGAACCAGGACGAGTCGGCCGATCTGCGGCTGCTCGCCCGTACCGGGATCACCGTGGTCTGTGCGGGCGTGAAGTCGATCCTTGACGTCCCGGCGACGCTCCAGCGCCTGGAGACTCTGGGGGTGGGCATCCTCGGTTACGGCACCGGGCACTTCCCCGGCTTCTATCTGAGCAGCTCCGGCCAGCCGGTCGACTGGACCGTGCACAGCCCCGAGGAGGTGGTGGAGGTGATCCGGGCGAAGGAGGCGCTGGGCGGCCCGGAGGCCGCGCTGATCGTCGCCAACCCCGTACCGGAACAGGACCAGTTGGACCCCGCCCTGCACGACCGGGTGCTCGCGGAGGCGCTCGACGCGTGCCGGGAGCGCGGGATCACGGGGCAGGGCGTCACCCCGTTCCTGCTGGACCAGCTGATGCGGCGGACCGAGGGCGCGTCGCTGGAGGCGAACCTGGCGGCGGTGCGCGGGAACGTGCGGCTCGCGGCACGGATCGCGGCGGCGGCCGTACGGTGAGTCGCGCGGGGGCGGACCAGGCGCTTCCAGGGCCGGGCCGGGGGCTCCTGGTGGTGGGGGACGTGGTCACGGACGTGGTGGCGCTCCACGGCTCGGGGCTCGTCCACGGCACGGACAACGCGGCCCGTATCCGGTCCCTGCCGGGCGGTGCGGGGGCCAACGTCGCGTGCTGGGCGGTGCGTTCGGGGTGCCGGGACGTGGCGCTGGTGGCCAGGGCCGGGGCGGAGTCCGCCGACTGGCACCGGGAGGCGCTGGAGCGGGCGGGGGTGCGGGCGCTGCTGGCGGTGGACGAGGAGGTGGCGACCGCGACCGTCGTCTCCTTGGTGGACGCCGCCGCAGAGCGGACGTTCCTCACCGACAGCGGGGCCGTACTGCGGCTGGCCACCGACGACTTCGCGCCCTCGATGCTCGACGGCATGGGGTGGCTGCACCTCTCGGGCTATCTCCTGTTCGCCGCGACGAGCCGCGCCACGGCGCTGCTCGCTCTGCGTACCGCACGGGAACGGGGCGTTCCGGTGAGTGTCGATCCGGCGTCGGCGGGGTTCCTGGCGGAGCTGGGGCCGAAGCGGTTCCTGGAGTTCGCCGAGGGGGCCGAGCTGCTGCTGCCCAACGCCGACGAGGCCCGGCTGCTGACCGGACTGCCCGAACCGGCCGAAGCGGCGGCCGAGCTGAGCCGTGTGTTCCCCCGGGTCGCCGTCACCCTGGGCGCCGGGGGTGCGGTGCTGGCCGCCGGGGGCGCGGTGACGGGGCGGGTCCACGCCGGGCCGGTCCGCGAGGCGGTCGACTCGACGGGGGCGGGTGACGCGTTCACCGGCGGGTTCCTCGCGGCCCTGCTGGCCGGGGCGGACGATGCGGCCGCAGCGACGGAGGGCTGCCGGGCCGGGGCCGAAGCGGTGACCACGGTGGGCGGCCGCCCGCCCCTCCCCTAGGAACCCCCCAGCCCCGACCATGCCGGATGGTGCGGGTCGTCCGCGCGCACGACCACGTCCGCCTGCTCGGCGGGCGCCACCTCCTCCTCGTACCGGGCGAAAGCGGGCAGTGTCCACCGCTCCGCCTCCCCCGTACGCCGCCGCAACGCCCCCGGCGAGAGCCGCACATGGACGCTCAGCGCGAACGGGAACCAGCGCCCGAGCAGCAACGGACCGTGCACGATCACCACCCCGCCCTCCGGCAGCGGGTGGTACGGCGTACGGGTGGCCCGGTCGGTGACGGGGTCCCACAGGTCCGGCAGCACGCGCCCGGAGCCGCCCGCCTCCAGCGGCCCGAACACCTCGCGCCAGAGCGCGCCCGTGTCGAACCAGCTCTCGATGTACGAGTCCGGGTCCTCCTTGCCGTACTCGAAGCGCAGGCTCGCCGGGCGCAGGAACCCCTCGGTGGAGACGACCAGCACCGACCGGCCGCGCAGCCGCAGTTCACCGGCGACGCGTTCGGCCAGGTCAGCGGTGCGGGCGGCCGGGGCGCCGTCGATCCCGAGGGTGAGCCAGGGGGCTCCGTCGGCGGCGGAAAGCCCGTCGCTGTGCCGGGCCAGCTCGTCGGCCAGCCGTTCCCAGGTGATCGCTTCGAGTCGCACGTCTCCATCATCCATCGCTGACGACTCGGCCCCGCGTCACTCCCCCCGCAGCTCGGCGGCGAGCGGGCCCTCCCCCGCCACCTCGATCCGGCCGTCCTTGACCGCCTCCGCGAGGGTGACACCGCCGCGCCCCAGCTCCAGGCACAGCTCGGCGTCGAGGGTGATGCGGGCGTCGGGCCGGGGCGCCGGGCCGAACCCGTACGGCCCGTCCTCGGACTCCATCGCCGCTCCCGCCCCCGTACGGACATGGAACTCGCCCTCTTCCAGGCGCACTTCGAGGATGCCCTCCTGGGTGAGCCCGGCCAGTGCGGGCAGCAGCGGCAGGGCGAACCAGTGGGCGCGTACGGCGTCGGTGGGGCGGCGTTCGGTGAGGGCCGGGGCTCCCCACTCGGCCAGGGCGGCCAGGACGGGGAGCAGGCCGTGGCCACGCTCGGTCAGCTCGTAGACCGATGCGGCGGCGGGCGGCGGCAGCTTGCGGCGGACGGCGAGGCCGCCCTGTTCCATGTCCTTGAGGCGGGAGGCCAGGACGTCGGTGGAGACGCCGGGCAGGTCGGCGTGGAGGTCGGTGTAGCGGCGGGGTCCGGCGAGCAGTTCGCGGACGATCAGCAGCGTCCACCGGTCGCCGACGGAGTCGAGGGCGCGGGCGGTGGCGCAGAACTGGTCGTAGCTCCGGCGTCTGACGGGGCGTGCGGAAGCGGGCTGCTGACGTGGCATACGACGCAGTCTAGACATGTTGTTGGACTTTCCAAGCTCAAGCTTGGTAAAACCAAGTATCGCAGTTCGGCTCGGGGAGGCACCGCATGGAGTTCCGGCAGTCCAGCAAGCTCAACGAGGTCTGTTACGAGATCCGGGGCCCGGTCATCGAGCACGCCAACGCCCTGGAGGAGGCGGGCCACAGCGTGCTGAGGCTCAACACGGGCAACCCGGCGCTCTTCGGCTTCGAGGCGCCGGAGGAGATCGTCCAGGACATGATCCGGATGCTGCCCCAGGCCCACGGCTACACCGATTCGCGCGGCATCCTCTCCGCGCGGCGGGCGGTGGCCCAGCGCTACCAGGCCATGGGGCTGACCGAGGTCAACGTGGACGACGTCTTCCTCGGCAACGGGGTCTCCGAGCTGATCTCCATGGCGGTGCAGGCGCTGCTGGAGGACGGCGACGAAGTGCTGATCCCGGCCCCGGACTTCCCGCTCTGGACGGCGGTGACCACGCTCGCGGGCGGCAAGGCCGTGCACTACATCTGCGACGAGGAGTCCGACTGGAACCCGGACCTCGCCGACATGGCCGCCAAGATCACCGACCGCACCAAGGCCGTCGTGATCATCAACCCGAACAACCCGACGGGTGCGGTCTATCCGCGCGAGATCCTCGAAGGCATCCTGGATCTGGCCCGTCGGCACAACCTGATGGTCTTCGCCGACGAGATCTACGACCAGATCCTGTACGACGGGGCCGAGCACCACAGCGCGGCGGTCCTCGCCCCGGACCTGGTCTGCCTCACCTTCAGCGGGCTCTCGAAGACGTACCGGGTGGCCGGGTTCCGCTCCGGCTGGATGGTGGTGTCCGGTCCGCGGCAGCACGCCCGCAACTACCTGGAGGGCCTGACCATGCTGGCCTCCATGCGGCTGTGCCCCAACGCCCCCGCGCAGTACGCCATTCAGGCCGCGCTCGGCGGGCGGCAGTCGATCCGGGAGCTGGTGGCGCCCGGCGGCAGGCTGCACGAACAGCGCGACCGGGCCTGGGAGCGGCTGAACGAGATCCCCGGAGTCTCGTGCGTCAAGCCGAAGGGCGCGCTGTACGCGTTCCCGCGCATCGATCCGAAGGTGCACCCGATCATCGACGACGAGAAGTTCGTGCTGGACCTGCTGCTGCGGGAGAAGATCCAGGTGGTGCAGGGCACGGGCTTCAGCTGGCCGCGCCCGGACCACTTCCGCATCCTGACCCTGCCGTACGCCGACGACCTCGACGCGGCGATCAGCCGCATCGGCCGCTTCCTGAGCGGGTACCGGCAGTGAGCAGCCCTCCCGGGTCCGCCCCGGAAACGGGAGCGGGCCCGGAGGCGTAGCCGGCCTCCGGGCCCTGAGAGTGCCACCCATCTTGCACGCCGGCACGTTTAAGGGTCCGGGTCAGTCATGATGTCGTCGCGTCCTGCCTTTGGACCACCGCAGATCGGAGCTCTGCGGGCCGGACTTGAACCGGCATCTCGACGCGCGCGGGCCCGGGCCCGGTCGATCCGGCGATCGGCGGCGAATGCTGAGTCTGGAGCAAGAGTCTGAGATTGACGGCGGTCTGCCTCTGCCTGCTTGGGCTACTCCGGCCCGTGCCGGAGGGAGGAGTCGAACCTCCACTGGAACCGCGCCTTCACGACAAGCTTCAGTTTCAGCTTGCGCTCCTCGCGCACCCCGGTGGCCTTGATCGGCTGCCGGGGAATCCATGGTCGGTCACCCGAAGAGGTAACCGAATACCGCATCACCCACCCGCTGGTCGGTGACCTCGACGCCGTTGGCCTCCTCGCGGGCGAACTTCACGGCCTGCTGGAGCTTCTCGACCCGGTCCAGCAGCTCGTTGACGCGCCGCGCGGGCAGCGCCCCGGAGAACTTGACGGTCGTCCAGTAACCGATCGGGATGTCCTCGTAGTACACCTCGACCTGCGCCGGGTGCTTCTCGGTGGCCTCCGCCTTGACATGGTTGCGGGGCACCTTCTTCGTACGGAGCGTCCGGACCGGCTCCGTCTTCCAGGAGTCGGTGGACGGGTCCTGCACCCAGGCCTCGGCGGCGTCCAGCACCGGCAGCTTGCGGATGAAGGTGTTGAGGTCGGTCAGCTGCTTCTCCAGGAAGAGCAGATACGACACCGGCACCTCGGCCACCAGCACCCGGCCGTCGACCTTCACATCGGCCCTGGCCGAGCAGTTCGCCCAGTCCTTGGTGGCGGTCACATCGAAGAGCCGGGTCAGGGTGGTCGCGGTGTCCCGCAGCACGTCCTCGGCCTTGACCTGGACCAGCGTCGACTCGGGCGGAAGCTGTTCGCCCTCCTCGTCCTTGGGCTGGTAGGTCCGGGAGATCCCGGCGAGCAGTCCGGCCTTCTGGAGGCCGTGGTGTGCTGCCGTCAGGTCCTGGTGCGCCTTGGACTTGACGCCCTTCTCCACTGCGATGATCTGATTGAGTTTCGCCACGTCGAGGACGCTAGCAGCGCCAACTGGGCTGTGGCCAAGGGTTTTACCGTACGTACGTGTCGTCGGGGGCCGCCGACCCGTGCGCCTACCGGATGTACGGAGGGGGGTCCTCCATGTCCGGGACCGCGTCGCCGGTCAGCAGGGCTTCGAGGGCGGCCACCGGGTCGGGGTCCGGGGCGGCGCGGGGCCACCAGTCGTCGGCGCCGGGGTCGGACTCGTAGCCGTACCAGCGGGCGTCGTGGCCGAAGCGGAGCTGGAGCGAGCCGTCCGGGTGGGTGAGGTGGTTGCGCCAGGGCGTGAAGCGCGGGAACTCGGCGGCGGCCAGCAGGGGCCTGGCCCGGTCGAAGGGGCCGGCCGGGGGGTCCCAGGGCGTCTCCAGGACCGTGAGCCCCTCGGCGCCGCCCTGCCGCCAGGCGGCCACCGCGCGGGCCAGGTCGGTGGTGTTGCGGCCGGTGGCATGGGCGAGCTCGCGGTAGAGCGCGCGGGTGGTGGCGGTGAGCCCGGCGGTGGGGCGGGAGGCGGCGATCCGGACCGCGTCCTGCCAGGGGGTGAGCCCGGCGAGCGGATCGCGGCCCGTCGTCAGGAGGGCGTGGGCGCGGGCGGCGGCGTCGGTGGCGAGGTGGTCCAGGCCCAGCGGGTCGCGGGCACCCGGTAGATCCGGGTAGGACGGCGGCTGGCCCGGGTGCGGCGGGACGGGCAGAGGCGCCGGAAGCGGCGGCAGGTAGCGGTCCGCGAGGGCTTCCACCGCCGCGACCGACGGGACGGCGGGGGCGGCGGGGCGCTCGCGGGCGGAGTGCTCGGCGTTGCGGCGGCCCAGCTCCTCCAGCAGCTCGCGCTCGCCCCGGCCCCGCATCAGCAGCAGGACGAACGGGTCGCTGTCCAGCAGCCGCGCGGTCTGGAAGCAGAGGGCGGCGACATGCTTGCAGGGCCGTCCGTGGTCGGGGCACGTACAGCTCGGGTCCAGGTCGTTGCCGCCGGGCAGCAGCCGGATGTCGGCCTCCCGCGCGGTGTCGGCCAGGGAGTGCGGCATCTCCTTCGCCAGCAGCGCGGAGAGGTGGCCGGGGTGGGCGGCGACCGCGTCGAGCAGGGTGTCCCAGCCGGTGTCGGTGAAGGTGCGCAGGCGCAGCTCGGCGCGGTAGGGACGGGCGCGGCTGCCGTGCACATAGGCGACGACACGGCCGGGGGTGACGGTGATCGCGGCGACCTTGCCCTCGTCGGCGTACGCGCGGCCGCGGGCGAGCCGGGCCCCGTCCATCGACAGGGACTCCAGCGCGGCCACCCAGGCTCGGCCCCACCAGCTGTCCGCGAAGGGCTCGCCCTCCTGGGAGGTGCGGGCGGGCACCGCCTCGAAGGTGCGCCGCAGATCGTCGGGGCCCGGCCGGGAGCGGGGCGCCGCCGAACGGGAAGCGGCACCGGAAGCGGGGCGCGCGGCCGGACCGGGTGCCGCCGTACGCGGTGTCGAACCGGGCGGCGTACGGGGTACGGGACCGGGCGTCCTACGGGATGCCGGTCCAGACGTCGGGCGCGGGCTCATGCGGGCCTCCGCAGCGAGACGAGGTCGGCCAGATCGCGGTCGCTCAGCTCGGTGAGGGCGGTCTCGCCCGTACCGAGCACCGCGTCCGCGAGGGCCCGCTTGGACTCCAGCAGCTCGGCGATCCGGTCCTCCACCGTGCCCTCCGCGATGAGCCGGTGGACCTGCACGGGCTGGGTCTGCCCGATGCGGTACGCCCGGTCGGTGGCCTGCTCCTCCACGGCCGGGTTCCACCAGCGGTCGTAGTGGATGACATGGGCGGCCCGGGTGAGGTTCAGCCCCGTCCCGGCAGCCTTCAGGGAGAGCAGGAAGACGGGGACCTCGGCGGACTGGAAGCGGTCCACCATCCGCTCCCGCTCGGGCACCGGCGTACCGCCGTGCAGGAGTTGGGACGGGATCGCCCGGGAGGCCAGGTGGGCGGAGAGGAGCTTGGCCATCGTCACGTACTGGGTGAAGATCAGGACGGAGCTGTCCTCGGAGAGGATCGTGTCGAGCAGTTCGTCGAGCAGGGCGAGCTTGCCGGAGCGGCCGGTGAGCCGGGTGGGCTCCTCCTTCAGATACTGCGCCGGGTGGTTGCAGATCTGCTTGAGCGCGGCCAGCAGCTTCATGACGAGGCCGCGGCGGGCGATGCCCTCGGCCCCCTCGATCTGCGCCATCGTCTCGCGCACGGCCGCCTCGTAGAGCGTGGCCTGCTCCCGGGTGAGGGAGACGGGGTGGTCGGTCTCCGTCTTGAGCGGCAGCTCGGGCGCGATGCCGGGGTCGGACTTCTTGCGGCGGAGGAGGAAGGGGCGGACCAGCCGGGCGAGCCGCTCGACCGCCTCCTCGTTGCCCAGGCCCGCGGCCGTGCCGGTGTTCTCCACGATCCGGGCGTGCCGGGCCCGGAACGCCTTGAGCGGGCCGAGCAGTCCGGGGGTCGTCCAGTCGAGCAGGGCCCAGAGCTCGGAGAGGTTGTTCTCCACGGGGGTGCCGGTCAGGGCGACCCTGGCCGGGGCGGGGATGGTGCGCAGGGCCTTCGCGGTGGAGGAGTGCGGGTTCTTGACGTGCTGGGCCTCGTCGGCGACGACCAGACCCCAGGTGTGCGCGGCGAGTTGGGGCGCGCTGGAGCGCATGGTGCCGTACGTGGTGAGGACGAAGCCGCCGTCCTGCTCGCCCAGGGTCCGGTCGGTGCCGTGGAAGCGGCGGACCGGGACACCGGGGGCGAAGCGGTTGATCTCCCGGTGCCAGTTGCCGAGGAGGGAGGCGGGGCAGACGACGAGCGTGGGGGCCTGCTGGGCGCGGTGCAGATGCAGGGCGATGAGGGTGATCGTCTTGCCCAGGCCCATGTCGTCGGCGAGACAGCCGCCGAGCCCGAGCGAGGTCATCCGGTCCAGCCAGGCGAGCCCGCGCAGCTGGTAGTCGCGCAGGGTCGCGTCGAGCCCGGGCGGCGGTGCGATCGTCGTGCGGTCGTCGAGGATGCGCGTACGGAGGGCGGCGAGGGCTCCGGCGGGGACGGCCTCGACCTGCTCCCCGTCCACCTCGGCGCTCCCGGTGAGGGCGACGGCCAGCGCGTCCACCGGGTCCAGCAGCCCCAGCTCCCGCTTGCGGGCCTTGCGGACGAGGGCGGGATCGACGACCACCCACTGGTCGCGCAGCCGCACCACCGGGCGGTGGGCCTCGGCGAGGGTGTCCATCTCGGCCTCGGTCAGCCGCTCGTCGCCCAGGGAGAGCTGCCAGTCGAAGGAGAAGAGCTGCTCGGCGTCGAAGAAGGAGGTTCCGTCGGTGGCCGATCCGGGCGCGGGCCGCACGACGGCGGCCGCGGTGAGCGAACGGGCCAGCTCGCGGGGCCAGTGGACCTGGACCCCGGCGGCCGCCAGCCGGGCGCCCGCGTCACTCAGCAGCTCGTACAGCTCGTCCTCGGTGATCGCGAGCACGTCGGGGACGGGCTGCTCCAGCAGCCGCTCCAGCGGGGCCCAGACCCGGGCGGCCCTGCGCAGCGCCAGCACCGCGTCGACCCGGGCGCGCGGGCCGAAGGGCTCACCCGCCATGCCGTTCCACAGGGCGGCCGCGTCGACCACGTACGTGGGATCGGCGAGGCTGTGGACCTGCACGACGGCCGCGGCGGCATGACGGGCCGCCGGGTCGTCCGGATGCACCGCAGGCGCTGCGTGCACTGCATGCTCCGGGCGCACTGCATGCTCCGGGTGCTCCGGGTGCTCCAGGTGCTCCAGGTGCTCCAGGTGCTCCGAAGCGTCCTCCCCGGAGGCCGTGACGGCGTAGGTGTCGGCGGTGTCGAACAGCTCGTACGCGGAGAGGTCCAGCCGCAGCGAGACCCGTACGCCCGCGTCCAGGCCGGAGGCCACCTCGACGGCCCAGGCGGCGGCGTGGGGCAGGTGCTGGGGCTCACGGGCGGCGAAGGGCGCGCCCATCGCGAAGGCGGCGGCCGGGGTGCGCGGGAGCGTGTCGGCGACCGCGTCCAGGAAGGAGCCGATCAGCGCCTCCGGGTCGGGGAGCCGGAGCGGATCGAGGTCCGGGAGCGGCACCGCGTACCCCTCGGGCGGCAGCGCCGCGGCGGTGGCCCGCAGGTGCGCGATGTCCTCGGCGTCCCGTGGGCCCGCCCGCCAGGCGTCGTGGCCGCCCGCCGTGAGGCCGGGCAGCAGCCTGCCGCGCGCGACCAGGTGGAGGGCGTGCAGTGCGGCCGCGCCCCAGCAGCGGGTGGCGGGGTGGGCGGACGCCTGGTGCCGGGCGCGGACGAGCACGGGCAGCGCGTCGGCCACGGAGAGCAGTGCGGCGGGCACCTCGGCGCTCCGGGCACCGGACGACCCGCCCGGGCCCGCCGCCCCGTCCCGGCGGACGACCGTGAGCTCCGCCGCGCGGTACGGCACACCGTCGGCCGGGGCCCGGTCATCGGCGTAGGCCTCGTCCGCGTAGGCGAAGGAGGACCCGTCCCGCCCGGCCGTATCGGCGTCCGCGTGCGGGTCCCAGAAGGCGATCCGGCCGTCCCGTGGGACCTGCCCCGGCAGGAAGACCGCCGCACAGCGCAGCAGGCTGCCGACGTCCGCACTGCGCAGCTCACCGCCGTGCGGTTCCTGTGCGTCGTTCCGCGCCTCACCACCGCGCGAGTCCCCCGCGACATTCCGCAGCTCGCCACCGCGCAGGTCCTGCGCGTCCCGTGCCGCCATTCCGGCCACCCCCTCCCACCGATTCGCTCAGTCGGCCAGCACAGCTCATGCTGACTCTGCGAGTCTAGGCGCGAGGTCTGACAATGCTTCCCCCGGCCGCGTCACCGCAGCTCAGAGCGGTATACGGGGCGCTCGACCCCGACCCGGAACCGGCCACGCTCAGTGATCGGCGACCGGCACCCCGCCCAGGTGGGCGGTGCGCATCCGACATTCCGCTTCTCGCCCGGTCGGCCGCGCACCGGATGCCGGGGCGGTGGGGAGCGGGCAGGGTGGCCAGCGCCAGCACGTCTCCCCGGCGCAGCGATGAGAGCCGGAGACGTACCGATGAGAGCCGGACGAGCACCGGACGAGCAGACGAGGACCCGCCCATGTCCGTGACCGCGCCCGATCCCCGCCGCCGACGCCGTCTCGGCGCCGTCGCCGCAGCCTCGCTCCTCGCCCTCACCGCCTCCGGCTGCTCCGGCCTCGGCCGTACAGCGGTCGGCCCGGTGACGTACCACACCGACCGCGAGGCCGTGGTGCAGGTGAACAGTCCTTCGGTGCGCGGCTGCCACCGGCTGGCCCCCGCCGGGGCCCGCGAGGTCGAGAACGGCACGCTGGTCGACATCATCCTCTACCCGAGCCGCGACTGCACCGGCGGCGGGACGGCCTACGTGGCCACCACGTTCAGCGATGTGGCGGCCGAGAGCGGCCCGCCGTGGCGCAGCTACACCTTCGTGCACTGAGCGACCCGCAGGCGGAGACGGCCGCATGCCCGCAGGCGGAGACGGCCGTCTGAAGGACCAACGGTCCGCCCCGCGCCCTCGGCTCCCCTCCCCGGCCTCCCGGGTACATGCTGGAGGGTGAGGTGATCGTGATGCGTACCGGCAGTGAGCCCGCGACCGCCCGCAGTCCGTTGCGGATGCGGCTCTGGCTGAGCCTGTGGGGAACGTTCTGGGCGCTCTTCGGTCTGCTGGCCTTCTCCCTCACCGGACGGCCGGGGTGGGCGATGGCCTGCGCGGTGCTCCTGGCCCTCACGCTCCTGGACCTCTGCGTGGTCACGTACCGCATGCGCCAGGGGGCGCATTTCCAGCCGGGCCGGGACGTCCCGCCGTACGAACCCGACCGGGGCGGACGCCCCCAGTGGCGCAGGCCCGACCCCGGAGACCGTACGAAGCCACCGTGACGAAGCCCCCATGACGGCGGCGAGGTCGAAACAGCCGCGCGCGGTCAGCCCTCCGCGTCGAACCTGGCCGCCTTCAGGTACTCCGGCTTCGGGTCCAGCGCCGCCGCGAGCCGGAAGTGCCGCATCGCCTGGTCCGGGCGGCCCGCCCGCTCGAAGGTGCGGGCCAGCGCGTAGTGGGCGAAGGCGTTGTCCGGCTCACGCTCCAGCACCAGCTCGAACTCCAGCTCGGCCGGGCGGAGTTGGGCGGAGGCGAAGAAGGCGCGGGCCCGCAGCAGCCGGGCGGCGGTGTTCTCCGGGTGGGCGGCGATCACCGAATCGAGCAGTTTGACCGCGCCCCGGGGGTCCCGGGCGTCGAGCAGTTGCTCAGCAGCGCGGAAGTCGATGACATGGGTTTCGGGGTTGCTCTCGGGCACGGTCGCATCCTTCCCTTCGCTCCCGCGTTTCCAACGTCCGCCCCGGTGCGGGTATTCCGGCGCGGGAGCCGGTACGGGTCAGCGGCTGGTGGCCGCCGCCCTGCGCAGCAGTTCCTCCCAGACCCCCCGGATCTGCGGCTCCAGCGCCTCCAGCGGCCCGTCGTTGTCCACGGTCAGATCGGCGACGGCCAGGCGCTCCTCGCGGGTGGCCTGGGCGGCCATCCGGGCGCGGGCGTCGGACTCGGTCATTCCGCGCAGGTTCACCAGCCGGTCGAGCTGGGTCTCGGGGGACGCGTCCACCACCACGACCAGGTCGTAGAAGGGGGCCAGGCCGTTCTCCGCCAGCAGCGGTACGTCGTGGATGACGACGGCGTCCGCCGCGGCCTCCCCTTCCAGCTCGGCGGCGCGGGCGCCGACCAGGGGGTGGACGATCGCGTTCAGCGCGGCGCGGCGGTCCGGGTCGGCGAAGACGATCGCGCCGAGCGCCGGGCGGTCCAGGGTGCCGTCGGCGGCCAGGACGTCCGGCCCGAACTCCTCGACCACGGCCGCGAGCCCGGGCGTCCCGGGCTCGACGACCTCGCGCGCGATACGGTCGGAGTCGATCAGCACGGCACCGTACTCGACGAACCGCCGCGACACTTCGCTCTTGCCGGCGCCGATCCCGCCGGTCAGGCCCACTTTCAGCATGGGCCGCAGCCTACGGGCCCGGCCGGGACGCGCAACGGCCGCCCTCCCGCCCGGTGGCTCGGTGGCTCAGCCGTCGCCCTCCTGCCCGGTGGCTCAGGCGTCGCCCTCCCGCTCCGCGAGGAAGCGCTCGAACTCGCGGCCGATCTCGTCGGCGGACGGCAGGTCGACGGGTTCGGCGACGAGGTTGCCCCGGGTCTCGGAGCCGGCGACCGCGTCGTACTGGTGCTCAAGGCCCTCGACGAGGGAGACCAGCTCCTCGTCGCCCTGGCCGATCTGCCGGTCGATCTCGGTCTGGGTGCGGTGGGCCTCGGTGCGCAGGGAGTGCGCGAGGGCCGGCAGGACCAGGCCGGTCGCGGCGGTGATCGCCTCCAGCGCGGTCAGGGCCGCGTCCGGGTAGGCGGAGCGGGCGACGTAGTGCGGGACGTGGGTGGCGACCCCGAGGACGTCGTGGCCGGACTCCATCAGCCGGTACTCGACGAGGGACTCCGCCGAGCCGGGCACCTGGGCCTCGTCGAAGGGGCTGCGGTGGCCGGGCATCAGGTCCGTGCGGTTGCCGTGCGGGGTGATGCCGACGGGGCGGGTGTGCGGGACGCCCATGGGGATGCCGTGGAAGTTGACCGTGAGGCGGACGCCGAGGCGCTCGACGATCTGCTCGACGGCGGCGGCGAACCGCTCCCACTCGACGTCCGGCTCGGGGCCCGACAGCAGCAGGAAGGGCGCTCCGGTGGCGTCCTGGACGACCCGGACCTCCAGGGTCGGAGCCTCGAAGGACGTCCAGCGGTCGCGCCGGAAGGTCAGCAGGGGCCGGCGTGCGCGGTAGTCGACGAGCCGGTCATGGTCGAAGCGGGCCACGACCTGGTGGGGCAGCGTTTCGAGCAGGCCGTCGACGATCTGCTCGCCGGTCTCGCCCGCGTCGATGTATCCCTCGAAGTGGTAGAGCATGACCAGGCCGGCCGACTCCTGGGCCAGCGCCATGTCGACGACGGCCAGGCCCTTCGGCTCCCATTCGTACAAACTCTGCGGATCAGGCACGGTTACCGCTCCTCCTCGTGTTCCTTCGGAAGAACGCGGCCGACTCCATGAGCATTCCCCGCGACCACACTTTCCGGCAACGGAGCTTCACGGCCCGTCAGTTATCGGTCCAGACCTTGACGGGTCCGTCGCCGTCCCTACCGTCACCGGCGGCAGCGGGCTGACCGGCATCGCCGTGATGCCCTGATCAGCACCCCGATACGCGAGTGAGGCCCGCCCCCCGAAGGGAACGGGCCTCACTCAGTGCTCTACAGCTCTACCGCAGCCGATGGAGCCACCGGGGTCCGGAGCGTCAGCTCTGGCCGCCCGCCAGCTTCTCGCGCAGGGCAGCCAGGGCCTCGTCCGACGCCAGGGCGCCGGAGTTGTCCGCCGACTCCGAGGAGTACGAACCGCCACCGGAGCCGCCCGAGGCGGCCGGAGCGGCGCCGGCCGGGGCGGCAGCACCCTCGGCAGCGGCGGCCTCGTCGGCCTCGCGGGACTTGATGACCTGGGCCTGGTGCTGCTCGAAGCGCTGCTGCGCCTCGGCGTACTGGGTCTCCCAGACCTCGCGCTGCGCCTCGAAGCCCTCGAGCCAGTCGTTGGTCTCGGGGTCGAAGCCCTCGGGGTAGATGTAGTTGCCCTGGTCGTCGTACGACGCGGCCATGCCGTACAGCGTCGGGTCGAACTCGACCGAGGCCGGGTCGCCACCGAAGGACTCGTTGGCCTGCTTCAGCGAGAGGCTGATGCGGCGGCGCTCAAGGTCGATGTCGATGACCTTGACGAAGATCTCGTCGTTGACCTGGACGACCTGCTCCGGGATCTCCACGTGGCGCTCGGCCAGCTCGGAGATGTGGACCAGACCCTCGATGCCCTCGTCGACGCGGACGAACGCACCGAACGGAACGAGCTTGGTGACCTTACCCGGGACGACCTGACCGATCTGGTGCGTCCGGGCGAACTGCTGCCACGGGTCTTCCTGCGTCGCCTTGAGCGACAGGGAGACGCGCTCGCGGTCCATGTCGACGTCGAGGACCTCGACGGTGACTTCCTGGCCGACCTCGACAACCTCGGAGGGGTGGTCGATGTGCTTCCAGGAGAGCTCGGAGACGTGCACGAGACCGTCGACGCCACCCAGGTCCACGAAGGCACCGAAGTTGACGATGGAGGAGACGACGCCGGAGCGGACCTGACCCTTCTGCAGGGTGGTGAGGAACGTCTGGCGAACCTCGGACTGGGTCTGCTCGAGCCAGGCACGGCGGGACAGGACCACGTTGTTGCGGTTCTTGTCCAGCTCGATGATCTTCGCCTCGAGCTCCTTGCCCACGTAGGGCTGGAGGTCGCGGACACGACGCATCTCGACGAGCGACGCCGGGAGGAAGCCGCGGAGGCCGATGTCGAGGATGAGACCACCCTTGACGACCTCGATGACGGTACCGGTGACGATGCCGTCTTCTTCCTTGATCTTCTCGATGGTGCCCCAGGCACGCTCGTACTGAGCGCGCTTCTTCGAGAGGATCAGGCGGCCTTCCTTGTCCTCCTTCTGAAGGACCAGGGCCTCGATCTCGTCGCCGACCTTGACGACCTCGTTCGGGTCGACGTCGTGCTTGATCGAGAGCTCGCGGCTCGGGATGACACCTTCGGTCTTGTAACCGATGTCGAGGAGAACCTCGTCCCGGTCAACCTTGACGATGACACCGTCAACGATGTCGCCGTCGTTGAAGTACTTGATCGTCTCGTCGATCGCCGCGAGGAACGCGTCCGCGTCGCCGATGTCGTTGACCGCAACCTGCGGAGTGGTGGCGGTGGTCTCGGTGCTGCTCGTCATGTGGGAAAGGGCTCCGGTACGGACAGAGAGTCGTAGGTACTGCTACGCCGAAAGCCCGTATCGCCTCTGCAGAAGCCGGACAGCCTGGAAAGCGCGCAATCCGTTTCCGGAGAGACGCCTCGACAACCGAGGGGACATGCAACAGACGCGAGCGCGGCCTGCTAGGTCTGAGGCGCGCAGGCTCGCAGCGCAACTTGTAGCATACGGGGGCAGCCGGACAGGGTCAATGCACGCAGGCGCGGACCGGGGGCACAGCGGCCCGGTATCGGCCCTGTTCCGGAGCAACTCCTGTTCTCCGAGGCGTGTTCGGGCCGATCGACCCGAACACAATACGGCAGGGCGGCAAGGCGTCGCGCACACGTGCCCGTAACCCGGTACCACCCTGGTGCCTGGTACGTACCGCGTGCGGCGAGTGAAGGCAAACTACAACGACGGGCACGATGAGCCAAGAGATCCACGGGACCTGCTCCTACGAAACGGCCGAACCCGAAGCCACCCGCCGCGCGGCGGACGAGGCCGAGAGCAGCCGGGCCAGCCGCGGGTGGTGGGACCGCAACGCCGACGAGTACCAGATGGACCACGGCGGCTTCCTGGGGGACGACCGCTTCGTCTGGGGCCCGGAAGGGCTCGACGAGGCCGAGGCCGCCCTCCTGGGGCCCGTCGAGGCCCTCAAGGGCCTCGACGTCCTGGAGATCGGCGCCGGGGCCGCGCAGTGCTCGCGCTGGCTGGCCGGACAGGGCGCCCGCCCGGTGGCCCTCGACCTCTCCCACCGGCAGCTCCAGCACGCCCTGCGCATCGGCGAGGGCATCCCGCTCGTCGAGGCGGACGCGGGCCGGCTCCCCTTCCGGGACGCCTCCTTCGACCTGGCCTGCTCGGCGTACGGGGCGGTGCCCTTCGTCGCCGACCCCGTCCAGGTCTTCCGCGAGGTCCACCGCGTGCTGCGGCCCGGCGCGCGCTGGGTCTTCTCCGTGACGCACCCGATCCGCTGGGCGTTCCCCGACGAGCCGGGGCCCGAGGGCCTCTCCGTCGCCGCCTCCTACTTCGACCGCGTTCCCTACGTGGAGCAGGACGAGCAGGGCAACGCCGTCTATGTGGAACACCACCGCACGCTCGGTGACCGGGTGCGGGACGTGGTGGCGGGTGGGTTCCGGCTGCTCGACCTGGTCGAACCGGAATGGCCGGAGTGGAACGACCAGGAGTGGGGCGGCTGGTCCCCGCTGCGCGGCAACCTGATCCCGGGCACGGCGATCTTCGTGTGCGAGCGGGACTGACGTCTCCCTGGGAGAGGTCCGCGTACGACACTGGGACCGTGATCCGCACCGAAGCCCTGGACCGTCTGCCCGTCCGCACCGCCGTCCCCGCCCTTGAGCGCGCGCTCGACGACCGGGGCGTCGCCGTCCTGTGCGCCCCTCCCGGCACCGGCAAGACGACCCTCGTGCCGCTCGTCCTGGCCGGGCTGACCGGTGGCGGGCCCGTACGCCGGGTCGTGGTCGCCGAGCCGCGCCGGATCGCCGCGCGGGCGGCGGCGCGGCGGATGGCCTGGCTGCTCGGGGAGCGGCCCGGCGGCCGGATCGGTTTCACCGTGCGCGGGGAGCGCGTGGTGGGGCGGGAGACGGTGGTGGAGGTCGTGACCACCGGGGTGCTGCTCCAGCGGCTCCAACGGGACCAGGAGCTGGCCGGGGTCGATGTGGTGATCATCGACGAGTGCCATGAGCGCCATCTGGACGCCGACACGGTGGCCGCCTTTCTCCTGGACGTACGGGAGGCGATCCGGCCCGATCTGCGGCTGGTGGCGGCATCGGCGACGACGGACGCGGAGGGGTGGGCCCGGCTGCTGGGCGACGCGCCGGTCATCGAGGCACAGGGCGTGTCGCATCCGGTGGAGGTGGTCTGGGCCCCGCCCGCACGCCCCGTCAAGCCTCCGCACGGGATGCGTGTCGATCCGGCGCTGCTGACGCATGTGGCGGCCACCGTGCGGCGGGCCCTCGCGGAGCGGGAGGGGGACGTGCTCTGCTTCCTGCCCGGTGTCGGGGAGATCGCGCGGGTGGCCGGGCAGCTCGCCGGGGTCGACGCCGAAGTGCTCCAGGTGCACGGGCGCGCCCCGGCCGCCGTGCAGGACGCGGTACTCGCCGGGTCCTCCGAGGGGCGGCGGGTGGTCCTGGCGACCTCGGTGGCGGAGTCCTCGCTGACGGTCCCCGGGGTGCGGGCCGTCGTCGACTCGGGCCTCGCCCGGGAACCCCGTACCGACCACGCCCGGGGCCTGAGCGCCCTGACCACCGTACGGGCCTCCCAGGCGGCCGGACGGCAACGTGCGGGCCGGGCCGGGCGTGAGGCGGCCGGGGCGGTGTACCGGTGCTGGGAGCAGGCCGAGGACGGGCGGCTCGCGCGCTTCCCCTCGCCGGAGATCAAGGTGGCCGACCTCGCCGCGTTCGCGCTCCAGGCGGCGTGCTGGGGCGATCCGGACGCCTCCTCGCTCGCCCTGCTGGACCCGCCGCCCGCCGGGGCGATGGGCGCCGCCCGCGAGGTGCTGAGCGCGATCGGGGCGGTGGACGCGACCGGCCGGGTCACGGAACGCGGCGTACGGATGTCCCGGCTCGGGCTGCACCCACGGCTGGCCCGCGCCCTGCTGGACGGCGCCCGGGAGGCCGGGGCGCGGCGGGCCGCCGAGGTGGTGGCGCTGCTGAGCGAGGAGCCGCCGAGGGAGTACGGGGACGATCTCGCGGCGGCGCTGCGGACCGCCCGCCGGGGCCAGGACGGGTACGCGGGGCGCTGGAAGCAGGAGGTGCGGCGGCTGTCGTCCCAGGTGGACGGGACGGGCTCCGGCTCCGGCTCCGGGAAATCGCCGGGCTCCGGCTCCGGCGGCGCACCCTCGGGAACCGGCGGCTGCGGTTCCGGGCCCACCGCGGGCGGCCGCTCCGACGACGCCGTCGTCGGGCTCGTCGCCGCGCTGGCCTTCCCTGAGCGGGTGGCACGGGCCCGGGGCGACGGGGCCTTCCTCATGGTGTCGGGAACGGGCGCGGAGCTGCGGGACGGGTCGCGGCTGCGCAGCGCGCCCTGGCTGGCCGTCGCCGTCGCGGACCGGCCCTCCCACGCGGCCTCCGCCCGGGTCCGGCTGGCGGCCGTGGTCGACGAGGACACCGCGCTCCTGGCCGCCGGACACCTGCGGGTGCGGGGCGAGGAGGTGCGCTGGGTGGACGGTGAGGTGGTGGCCCGGTCGGTGGACCGGGTCGGGGCGGTGGAGCTGGCGGTACGGCCCCTGAAGCAGCCGGACGCGGAACTGGTGCGCGGGGCCCTGGTGGAAGGGCTGCGGCGGGAGGGTCTTGGGCTGCTGCGGTGGACCCGGGACAGTGAGCAGTTCCGGCTCCGCCTGGCGTTCCTGCACCGGGTGGTGGGGGCGCCGTGGCCGGACGTGTCGGACGCGGCGCTGCTGGCGGAGACCGGGGCGTGGCTGGAGCCGGAGCTGTCGCGGGCCCGTCGGCGCTCGGACCTGGGCCGGATCGACGCGGGCCAGGCGCTGCGCCGGCTGCTGCCGTGGGCGACGGGTGAGGCGGTGCGGCTGGACGAGCTGGCGCCGGAGCGGATCGAGGTGCCGAGCGGCTCCCGTATCAGGGTCGAGTACGGCGGCGAGCAGCCCGTACTGGCCGTCAAGCTCCAGGAGCTGTTCGGGCTGAGCGAGACGCCCCGGGTGGCCGGGGTCCCGGTCCTGGTCCACCTCCTCTCCCCCGCCGGGCGCCCGGCGGCCGTCACGGCGGACCTGGCGTCGTTCTGGCAGGACGGCTACAAGGCCGTACGGGCGGAGCTGCGCGGGCGCTACCCGAAGCATCCGTGGCCGGAGGACCCCGCGACCGTACAGGCCACGCGGTACACCTCGGCGCGGCTCAAGCGTTCATAACACCCTCCGGCCACCCTCAAGCGTTCGTAACACCCTCCGGCCGCCTCAAGCGTTCACAACACCCTCCGCGCCCTCCGGCCGCCGCGAGCGCGCCTCCAGCCACAGCGCGAGCGTGAGCAGGCCGATGCCCAGGCCCAGGAAGCCCCAGGGCAGGTAGGAGGTGAGGAGAAGGACCAGGACGCGCTGGGACTTCACCAGCTCGACCGTGTCCACGATGTAGTCCTCGCGCATCTTCACATGGCCGGAGAAGGCGGTGACGGTGTCCTCGGACATGCCCATCTTCTTCGCGTCGCGCAGCTCCTCCTCGTGGATCTCCTCGCCGTTGACCGGCGCCCCGGTGACCGGCTCGACCCAGAACATGCGCTTGGTGGTGTACCAGCGGGTCATGCCGGTCTGCGCGATCTGCTCGGCGGTGACCCCCGCGATGGGCATCTTCTTCGGCATCGGGACCTTCGTCCACGGGACCGTCTGCTCGAAGTAGTAGACCTCCAGGCCCCGGAAGGTGCGGGTGCCCTTGTAGTGGATGGGGGCGGTGGTACGGGTCTGGGCGTCGAAGTACGCGTAGTCCCGCTTCTCGGTGAGGAAGGGCCACTTGAACTCGATGCCCTCGCGGCGGACCGGGTCGCCGTCGACCATCTCACCGGTGGCGTTGACGGGGGCCTGGGTATGGGCGTCGAAGATGTACCGCTCGGGGATCTCGGAGACCATCTTGCCGTCGGGGCCCTCGATGTAGGAGAGCGCGTCCCAGACGACGACGTCCCGCCCGGCGCTGCGCTCGATCTTCTCGGACTCCTCCACGTTGCCCTTGAGCGTCTGGACGATGGTGACCTTCTCGACCTCCTTCGCCTTGAGGGTCGTGTAGTCGAGGAGGACGGCGGGTTTCGCCTCCAGGACGACCTCCTGGTACTGGTTCGGCGGGACCTTGGCCAGGCGCGGGAAGGCGTACCAGCGCAGCAGCGGTGACAGGGCGGCGAAGAAGACGGCGAGGGCCAGGAGTACGAGACCGGCTCGGCGGCGCATGGCGGTGACCTCTTCCCTCTGCGGGACTACTTCTTCGGGTCTGCTTCGGAGCTACTTCTTCGGAGCTACTTCTTCGGGCCCGGGACCGTGGTGAGCAGCGGTTCGGGCGAGGTCTCGCCGGCCGGGGCCCCGACGGCGGAGACCGTGAACACGAGCGCGAGGGCGGCGGCCAGTCCGATGGCGGCGGCGACGAGAGCACGCATGCCCGACCTCCCGGAAGATGATCCGACGGTGGCGACCTGATGGGCCGTCAGGGGTGGGGCACCGTAGCAACCGGGGCGCGAGATGAGAACAGAAGAAGCGCGGTACGGGAACACAGAAGCGGACAGCCCCCGCGCCGGGTGGGCACGGGGGCTGTCGGTGGAGCGCGGTGGGTCAGGCTTCGGGGGTCTGCGTCTCCTCCGGGGCCTGGACGGTGAGCTCGATGACGACCGTGGCGCCGCCCTCGGTGGTGAGGAGCAGCCGGTACGTGCCCGGGTTCGCGTCGGCGAAGAGGGCCGGGAGCCGGAGCAGGCCGTCGGCGTCCGTCGTGAGGGCCAGGGTGCGCAGCGGCTCGCCCGCCGCGTCCTTGAAGTACGGGCCCTTGTCGTTCTCGACGGGCTTGTCGCCGTCCGCGATCAGCGTGGCGGTGACGGCCACCCCGGCGGCGGCAGCGCCCTTGTACGTGGCCTTGAGGGTGACGGCGTCCACGAACTGCGTCCCGGGCGCGGCGACGAGCGCCTTGCCGTCGGTCCGAACGATCGCGTCGGCCTGGCGGGCGGTGACGCTCGCCGCGTAGGTCAGGGTGCGCGGCCGGACGGTGCCCGCGGTGGCGGTCACCGTGAACTCGCCCGCCTTCTCGCCCGCGTCGAGCACGGGCGCGGTGGCGGTGCCGTCGGCCCGCGTGGTCACCGTGACCGTCTTCCTGCCGCCCTCGAAGAGCGTGCCGGTGGTCCCGGTGACGGTGAAGGTGACCGGCACCTCGGCCATCGGTGCGCCCAGCGCGTTCCTGGCCCGTACGGAGACGCGCTCGTCGAACGTCCCGCCCGCGGGGGCGGTGAGGGGGCCGGTGCCCGCGTTCTCCAGGGAGCCGAAGGTCTCGGCCGGGGACGGGGTCGGCTTCGGGGGCGTCGGCGTGGGAGGCGGGGTGGGCGTCGGGGTCGGGGGCGGCGTCGGGCTGGGCGTCGGGCTGGTGGAGCCGCCACCGCCGGGCTTCGTGGCGCCGGGGCCCGGCTTCGTCGTGCCCGGCTTGGAGGGCGACGGTGAGGGCTGCGCGCTCGGCGTCCGGCTGGGGTCGGGGCTCGGGGACGGGATGCTCGGCGCGGTGGGGAGGATTCCGCTGCCGTCGGGCACCTCGTGCGTGCCGCGCTGGTAGTACGCGAACCAGGACCGGACCGTACGCAGGTACTCCGTCGACTGGTTGTAGCTCAGCACCGCCCGGTCGAGATCGGCGGCGACGGCGAGGTTGCGGCCGCCCGCGCAGAGGTAGCGCCCGGCGGCCAGCGCCGCGTCATAGATGTTGTTGGGGTCCTTGCGGCCGTCACCGTTGGCGTCCTGGCCCCAGATCGCCCAGGTCGACGGGATGAACTGCATCGGACCGACCGCCCGGTCGTGGACGGCGTCGCCGTCGTACGCCCCGCCGTCGGTGTCCTTGATCAGTGCGAAGCCCTGGCCGTTGAGAGCCGGGCCGAGGATCGGGGTGGGGGTGGTGCCGTTCGCGTCGACCTGGCCGCCGCGGGCCTGGCCCGACTCGACCTTGCCGATGGCCGCGAGGAGCTGCCAGGGCAGCCGGCAGGCCGGGTCCGTGGTCGCGACGGACCGCTCGGCCTGCTTGTACGCGGCCAGGACCGTCGCCGGAATACCCGCTTCCGCACTGCCGGTGGCGACCGGGAGATTGCTGGACGAACCGGGCCGGTCGGGCGTGACGAGCGGCGGAAGGTCCGTGTAGTACGGGGAGTTGCCGGTGGCCGCACCGCCATCGGAGCCGCCCGCCTCACCGCCGGCCGCCTGCTGGTCCCCGCCCGCCGGCCCTTCGGCCAGCGGAGCCGCGGGTGCCTGGGAGGCCGCGAGCGCCGCCACGGCGGCCGCTGCCACCGCGGTGGTCGTGGCTCCCTTGCGCAGACGTCGGCGAATGTGCGCTGCCATACGTTCCGGTCCCTCCCCCTCGACGGCTGCTCGCGCTCCCCAGCACGAGGACTCCAGCGACCCTACGGCAACTTGTGACGCCCGAGCACCGCACCCTGACCGGTTCTTACTGTTTTTTCACGTTCCCGTAAGCACGTTGTCCCAGGGGGCAACGGAGGGTGCCCTAAGCGTTCCCGCATACTTGCCGCCATGCCGTTCACGCTCAGCCATGCCGCCGCCGTGCTCCCGGTCGTCCGCCGCGACGGGACCGGCCGCTGGGGGCTGATCCCCTCCGCCCTCGTCGCCGGTTCGTTCGCGCCCGACATCACCTACTTCGCGGACACGGTGATCCCCGGGGCCATGGGGTTCGGCTGGTTCACCCACACCTTCCTCGGCGTGGTCACCGTGAACGTGCTGATCGCCGCCGTGCTCGTGGCGGTCTGGGTGGCGCTGCGCGAACCGCTGGTGGCGCTGCTTCCGGTACGCGTACGGGGCCGCGTCCACTCCTACGTACGGGGACAGCGGTGGACCCGGGAGTCGTTCGGGCCGTCCGCCTGGCTGTGGTTCATACGGTCCGCCGTGCTCGGGGCGGCCACGCATGTGGTGTGGGACGCGTTCACCCACCACAGCCGGTGGGGGACGGAGCTGCTGCCGTTCCTCAACCGGAGCGTCGGCGGCTTCCCGCTCTACCAGTTCGCGCAGTACGGCAGCTCGGCGGTGGCCCTCGTGGTGCTCGGCTGGTTCGTCACCACCGGTCTGCGGCGCACGGCCGCCGTCCCGGTGCCGGAGGCGCTCCCGGAGCTCGGCCGGGGCGAACGGTGGGGCGCGCTCGGCCTGCTGGCCGCCTGTGTGCTGCTGGGCACCGTCCACCGCTGCGTGCGCTGGTACGCCCACTTCGGGCAGGTGGAGAACCTGCTCGACCTCGTCCCGACCGCCTGCTTCGGCGCGGGCGCCGGACTGGCGGCCGGGCTGCTGCTGTACGGGGTGTGGATACGGCTGCTGCGCGGACGACAGCCGAAGAAGGGCCCGGGGCAGGGGTCCGGGGCGGACGGGTCCCCGGTGGAAGCGGCTGCCGACCGGTGAGCGGAGCCGACGGGGAGGGCCCGGAACCGCGATGCGGATCCGGGCCCTCCGGTCTCCCGTGGCTCAGTGGGCCGCCGACTCCCAGTCCGTGCCGACGCCGATCGAGACGTCCAGCGGGGCGCGCAGCTCGACGGCGTCGGCCATCTCGTGGCGCAGGATCCGCTCCACCTGCTCCCGCTCGCCCTCCGCGATCTCCAGCACGATTTCGTCGTGCACCTGGAGCAGCATCCGCGAGGTCAGCTCCGCCTCCCGCAGCGCCCGGTCCACCCGCAGCATCGCCACCTTCACGATGTCGGCGGCCGTGCCCTGGATCGGGGCGTTGAGCGCCATCCGCTCGGCGGCCTCACGGCGCTGGCGGTTGTCGCTGTTGAGGTCGGGGAGATACCGGCGGCGGCCGAGGATCGTCTCGGTGTATCCCGTGGCCCTGGCCTCCTCGACGACCCGGTGGAGATAGTCCCGTACCCCGCCGAACCGCTCGAAGTAGGTGTCCATCAGCACCCGCGCCTCGGCCGGGTCGATGTTCAGCTGCTGGGAGAGGCCGAACGCGGAGAGGCCGTAGGCCAGGCCGTACGACATGGCCTTGATCTTGCGGCGCATCTCCGGGTCGACGGCGCTCTTGTCGACGCCGAAGACCTGCGAGGCGACCGTGGTGTGCAGGTCCTCGCCGGAGGTGAACGCCTCGATGAGACCGGCGTCCTCGGAGAGGTGCGCCATGACCCGCAGCTCGATCTGGCTGTAGTCAGCCGTCATCAGCGTCTCGAAGCCCTCGCCGACGACGAAGCCCCGGCGGATCGCCCGCCCCTCGTCGGTGCGGACGGGGATGTTCTGGAGGTTGGGGTCGGTGGAGGAGAGCCGGCCGGTCGCCGCCACCGTCTGGTTGAACGTGGTGTGGATGCGTCCGTCGGCGGCGATCGTCTTGATCAGGCCCTCGACCGTGACGCGGAGCTTCGCCTGCTCGCGGTGGCGCAGCATCAGGACCGGCAGCTCGTGCTCGGTCTGCGCAGCCAGCCAGGCCAGCGCGTCCGCGTCCGTCGTGTACCCGGTCTTGGTCTTCTTCGTCTTCGGCAGGCCCAGCTCGCCGAAGAGGATCTCCTGGAGCTGCTTGGGCGAACCGAGGTTGAACTCGCGGCCCACCGCCGCGTGCGCCTCCTTCACCGCCTGCTGCACGGTCCCGGCGAACTGCTGCTCCATGGACTCCAGATGGGCCCGGTCGGCGGCGATGCCGTGCCGCTCCAGCCGGGCCAGCAGGATCGAGGTCGGCAGCTCCATGTCGTACAGCAGCTCGGTCGCGTTGACCTCCTGGAGGCGGGTCGTGAACGCGTCCCCGAGGTCCAGCACCGCGCGGGCCTGCGCCATCAGGGCGTCCTGCTCGGCCCGGTCGTCCGCGCCGAAGGCCAGCTGCCCGTCGGAGGCGGCGGCCGGGGCCAGCTCGCGGCCCAGATACTCCACGGCCAGCGCGTCCAGGGCGAAGGAGCGGCGGCCCGGCTTCACCAGATACGCGGCGAGCGCGGTGTCCATCGCGACGCCTTCGAGCCGCCAGCCGTGCTCGGGGAAGACCCGCATCACGTTCTTCGCGTTGTGCAGCACCTTCGGCCGCTCCGGGTCGGACACCCAGGCGGCGAACGCCCGCTCGTCGGCCTCCTCCAGCTGCGCCGGGTCCAGCCAGGCGGCGGCCCCGCCGGCGGAGGCGAGCGCGACCTCGGTGACCGTACCGGCGCCCAGGGACCAGGTGTCGACGGTCATCACACCGAGCGGCTGCGCACCGTGCGCCTCCAGCCACGGGCCGACCTCACCCGCGCCGAGCACCACCCCGTCCAGCTCGATACCGGCGGCGGGTGCGGGCGGCTCGGCCTCCGCCGCGCCCGGGTCGACGGCGAGAAGACGCTCGCGCAGGCTCGGATTGCGGATCTCCAGTATGTCCAGGACACCGGTGACCGCCGTGCGGTCGTACGGGGCGCGCTCCAGGTCGGCCGGGGACTTCGGCAGCTCCACGTCCCGGACCATCTCGGTCAGCACCCGGTTCATCTTCACCGCGTCCAGGTGGTCCCGGAAGTTCTGCCCGGCCTTCCCCTTGACCTCCTCGGCCCGCTCCACCAGCTCGGCGAACGAACCGAACTGGTTGATCCACTTCGCGGCCGTCTTCTCACCGACCCCGGGGATGCCCGGCAGGTTGTCCGACGGGTCGCCGCGCAGGGCGGCGAAGTCCGGATACTGCTGCGGGGTGAGCCCGTACTTCTCGAAAACCTTCTCCGGGGTGAACCGGGTCAGCTCGGAGACCCCCTTGGTGGGGTACAGCACGGTCACGTTCTCCGTGATCAGCTGGAAGGAGTCCCGGTCACCGGTGACGATCAGCACCTCGAACCCGGCCGCCTCGGCCTGGGTCGCCAGCGTCGCGATGACGTCGTCCGCCTCGAACCCGTCCACCGCGAACCGGTCCGCGCGCATCGCGTCCAGCAGCTCGCCGATCAGCTCGACCTGCCCCTTGAACTCGTCGGGGGTCTTGGAGCGGTTCGCCTTGTACTCCGGGAACTCCTGCGCCCGCCAGGTCTTGCGGGACACGTCGAACGCGACCGCGAAGTGCGTGGGCGCCTCGTCACGCAGGGTGTTCGCCAGCATCGACATGAAGCCGTACACGGCATTCGTCGGCTGCCCCACCGCCGTCGTGAAATTCTCCGCGGGCAGGGCGAAGAACGCCCGGTACGCCAGGGAGTGCCCGTCCATGAGGAGCAGGCGCGGTCGGTTGTCTGCCGTCTTCTTCGATGCCGTCTCAGCCACGCCCCCGATCCTGCCACGGCCCACTGACAATCCGGACCGGGCACGACCCCGTACAGCCCTCACACACCCGCTGTACGACCCCCGCCCGCCCGTGCACGACCCGCGCCCGCCCCGTGACACACCGCCCGGCCGGGTGCGATGTCAGTGGTGCGTGACAGGATCGATACCGAGGCAGAACGCCCGCGGAAGAAGCGCTCGAAGGGGAGCAGCATCATGGCCAGCAAGCCGCCGACCGGTGACCCGGTCCAGGACGCCCCGCAGGTCGAGGCGGCCCCGCACGCCGCCGCCGGGCTGCCCGCCGTCGCTCACTCCCTGCGCATCGCCCAACAGCAGATGGGCGTACGCCGCACCGCGCGGACCCTCCTCAAGGTCAACCAGAAGGACGGCTTCGACTGCCCCGGCTGCGCCTGGCCCGAGGGCGAGAAACGGCACACCGCCGAATTCTGCGAGAACGGGGCGAAGGCCGTCGCCGAGGAGGCGACGCTGCGCCGCGTCACCCCCGACTTCTTCGCCGCCCACCCCGTCGCCGACCTCGCCGAGCGCAGCGGGTACTGGCTGGGCCAGCAAGGCCGGATCACCCAGCCGGTGTACCTCCCCGAAGGCGCCGACCGGTACGAGGCCATCACCTGGGAGCGCGCCTTCGCGGTCATCGCCGAGGAGCTGACCGCGCTCGGCTCCCCCGACGAAGCCCTCTTCTACACCTCGGGCCGCACCAGCAACGAGGCCGCGTTCCTCCTCCAGCTCTTCGCCCGCGAGTTCGGCACCAACAACCTGCCGGACTGCTCCAACATGTGCCACGAGTCGTCCGGTTCGGCGCTCACCGAGACCATCGGCATCGGCAAGGGCAGCGTCTCCCTGGAAGACCTCCACCAGGCCGACCTGATCATCGTCGCCGGACAGAACCCCGGCACGAACCACCCCCGGATGCTCTCCGCCCTGGAGAAGGCCAAGAACTCCGGAGCGAGGATCATCTCGGTCAACCCGCTCCCCGAAGCCGGGATGGAGCGGTTCAAGAACCCCCAGACGCCGCTCGGCATGCTCAAGGGCACCCCGCTCAACGACCTCTTCCTCCAGATCCGCATCGGCGGCGACCAGGCCCTCTTCCGCCTCCTCAACAAGCTGATCCTGGCCACCGAGGGCGCCGTCGACACCGCGTTCGTCACCGAACACACCCACGGCTACGAAGAGTTCGCCAAAGCCGCCGAAGCCGCCGACTGGGACCAGACCCTCACCGCCACCGGCCTCACCCGCACCGAGATCGAACAGGCACTCGCCCTCGTCCTCGCCTCGGAGCGCACCATCGTCTGCTGGGCCATGGGCCTCACCCAGCACAAGCACTCCGTGCCCACCATCCGCGAAGTCGTCAACTTCCTCCTCCTGCGCGGAAACATCGGCCGCCCCGGCGCCGGGGTCTGCCCCGTGCGCGGCCACTCCAACGTCCAGGGCGACCGCACCATGGGCATCTTCGAACGGCCCGCACCGGCCTTCCTCGACGCCCTCGACAAGGAGTTCGGCATCACCTCGCCCCGCCACCACGGCTACGACGTGGTGCGCTCCATCCAGGCCCTGCGCGACGGCGAGGCCAAGGTCTTCTTCGCCATGGGCGGCAACTTCGTCGCCGCCACCCCCGACACCGCCGTCACCGAGGCCGCCATGCGCCGCGCCCGCCTCACCGTCCATGTGTCGACCAAGCTCAACCGCTCCCACGCCGTCACCGGCACCCGCGCGCTGATCCTGCCCACCCTCGGCCGCACCGACAAGGACGTCCAGGCGGGCGGAAAGCAGTTCGTGACGGTCGAGGACTCCATGGGCATGGTCCACGCCTCCCGCGGCAACCTGGCCCCCGCGAGCCCCCATCTGCTCTCCGAACCGGCGATCGTGGCCCGCCTCGCCCGCGCGGTCCTCGGCACCCGGTCCCGTACCGACTGGGAAGCCTTCGAGCGGGACTACGCCACCATCCGCGACCGCATCTCCCGCGTCGTCCCCGGCTTCGAGGACTTCAACGCCCGCGTCGCCCGCCCCGGCGGCTTCACCCTCCCCCACGCCCCCCGCGACGAACGCCGCTTCCCCACCGCCACCGGCCGCGCCAACTTCACCGCCGCCCCCGTCGAGTTCCCCGAACTCCCCGCAGGCAGGCTCCTGTTGCAGACCCTGCGCTCCCACGACCAGTACAACACCACCATCTACGGCCTGGACGACCGCTACCGGGGCATCAAGGGCGGCCGCCGGATCGTCATGGTCAACCCCGACGACGCGGACACCCTCGGCCTGCCCGACGGCTCCTACACCGACCTCGTCAGCGAATGGAAGGACGGTGTGGAGCGCCGCGCCGAGGGCTTCCGCGTCGTCCACTACCCCACCGCCCGGGGCTGCGCCGCCGCCTACTACCCCGAGACCAACGTCCTGGTCCCGCTCGGCTCCACCGCCGACACCAGCAACACCCCGGCCAGCAAGTCCGTCGTCATCCGCTTCGAGAGCCCCCGGGCCACCGAGAGCCCCCGGGCCACCGACTGAAAACCGCCACTCCCTAAGCGTCCGCTCAGCCGTCTGATAAGAACAGTGCAGACAGCAATGAACCAGCGCAGACGATCGGAGCCGGACCCATGGGCGAGCAGACCGCACCCCTCTTCCCGCAGGAAGTCATCGACGAGTACGCGGCCCTCGGCGTCGACCTCCCCGCCCTCTTCTCCGCCGGCCACCTCGGCGAACGCATGGGCGTGACCATCGTCGAGGCCGCCGCCGACCGCGTCGTGGGCACCATGCCCGTCGAGGGCAACACCCAGCCCTACGGCCTCCTGCACGGCGGCGCCTCCGCCGTCCTCGCCGAGACCCTCGGCTCCATCGGCTCCATGCTCCACGGCGGCGCCACCAAGCTCGCCGTCGGCGTCGACCTCAACTGCACCCACCACCGGGGCGTCCGCAGCGGCCTCGTGACCGGCGTCGCCACCCCCGTACACCGGGGCCGCTCGACCGCCACGTACGAGATCGTCATCACCGACGAACAGGACAAGCGGGTCTGCACCGCCCGCCTCACCTGCCTCCTGCGTGACGCCCCCACCCCGGACGCCCGCTGACACCAGCACCCCGCGTCACCCCCGCACCACCCCCGTACCGCCCCGCAAGGCCACCCTGCCCGGCCGGAATCGCACCTCGCATTCCGGCCGGGCAGCGCCATATCCCCACCAATTCCAGCGGTGTTGACCAGCACACTCGGTCAACACCCTTGACGGCACACGGCGTTCCATGAGCCACTCAGCAGCCACATTGGCCTCAGCGGACTCGAACGCACCTTCGCCGTCGTGACACTCCGTAACAAGCACGAGATGCGAAAACCAGCCGCCCACCCCGGCCCGAGGCCCCCGGGGCGCCCCGACACGCCCGACGCCGCCACCTCCCCGCGTCAGCACCATGATCACCCCAAGCCCCTTAGCAGAGCTGCGCGTTCTCAGCATGTGGTCACTCCGCACTCCGTGCCAAAGCCACCCATCTGCACCCAGGAACCTCAAGCCTTGCTCAAGGGCATAACAAGAGAGTCACATCCGTAGCCGACCCGTCCCGGAGGCCCCCGGCTGCGCTTAGAGTCACCGCCAGTCACCGCGCCGCCGGGCGTGTCTGCTGCACGGCCCCCTGTACCACCCCAGTACGGCCCGGCGATCGACACGGCACCTCATGCAGAGGAGGCCGCGCCAGGGAAAGGACCTTTCGTGCGACACCGTTCTTTGCTCATACTCACCGCCGCGCTCACCACCGGAGCGCTCACGCTCACCGCCTGCGGTTCGCGCGACGACAGCAACAGCAACAGCGGCGACGGCGGCGGCAACCAGACCGTCGTCATCGGCCTTGACGCCCCGCTGACCGGCGACCTCTCCGCCCTCGGCCTCGGCATCAAGAACTCCGCCGACCTCGCCGTCAAGACGGCCAACAAGAACAAGACCGTCCCCGGCGTCACCTTCGAGATCCAGGCCCTCGACGACCAGGCCCAGCCGTCGTCGGGCCAGCAGAACGCGACCAAGTTCGTCGCCAACAAGAAGGTCCTGGGCACCGTCGGCCCGCTGAACTCCTCCGTCGGCGAGTCCATGCAGAAGGTCCTGGCCGACGCCAAGCTCGTCCAGGTCTCCCCGGCGAACACCTCGCCCTCCCTCACCCAGGGCCAGGACTGGAACGGCGGCACCAAGGCCCGCCCGTTCGCCTCCTACTTCCGCACCTCCACCACGGACGCCGTCCAGGGCCCGTTCGCGGCGCAGTACCTCTTCAACGACGCCAAGAAGAAGAACGTCTACGTCATCGACGACAAGAAGACGTACGGCGCCGGCCTGGCCGCCACCTTCAAGGCCGAGTTCGAGAAGCTCGGCGGCAAGGTCGCCGGCACCGCGCACATCGACCCCGAGACCAAGGACTTCTCCTCGGTCGCCACCCGGGTCAAGAGCTCCGGCGCCGACGTCGTCTACTACGGCGGCGAGTACCCCGCGGCCGGCCCGCTCAGCAAGCAGATCAAGAAGGCCGGCGCCAAGATCCCGCTCGTCGGCGGCGACGGCATCTACAGCGGCGAGTACATCAAGCTCTCCGGCAAGGAGGGCGTGGGCGACCTCGCCACCTCCGTCGGCGCGCCGATCGAGACCCTCCCGTCCGCCAAGGAGTTCGTCGCGAACTACGAGAAGGGCGGCTACAAGGAGCCCTTCGAGGCGTACGGCGGCTACTCCTACGACGCCACCTGGGCGATCATCGAGGCCGTCAAGGCGGTCGTCGAGGCCAACGACGGCAAGCTCCCGAGCGACGCCCGCGCCAAGGTCGCCGAGGCCGTCGGCTCCGTCGACTTCGACGGCGTCACCGGCAAGGTCTCCTTCGACGAGTTCGGTGACACCACCAACAAGCAGCTCACCGTCTACGAGTACAAGGACGGCGACTGGGCGGCTGTCAAGTCCGGCGAACTGACCAGCTGACACCCACCAGCCTGACCCACCACCGGCCGCGGGGGGGGGGGGCCCCCCACCCCCCCCCCCGCCCGGCCAACCACCCCCAAAACCCAAACCCCTAAAGCCCCCCCCCCCACAATAAAGGCCATGGGGGCCCCCCCCCGGGGGGGC
>NZ_JBHYVE010000015.1:0-111296 GCF_042750035.1 Streptomyces sp. NPDC059452 | reverse complement strand
CCCAGAACAAACCCACCCCCCACACCCCCCCCCGGCCGCGGGGGGCCCCCCCCCCCGCCCCCCCCGCGGCTCTATATCCGGCGAAAGACACGGAGGACCCGCGGTGAACGAACTGCCGCAACAGCTGGTCAACGGCCTGCTACTCGGATCGATGTACGGGCTGGTCGCCATCGGCTACACAATGGTCTACGGCATTGTCCAGCTCATCAACTTCGCCCATGGCGAGATCTTCATGACCGGCGGCTTCGGGGCCCTCTCGGTCTGGCTCATGCTCCCCAGCGGCACCAGCGTGCTGCTCGCACTGCCCCTCATGATCATCGGCGCGATCATCGTCGCCACCCTCATCGCGGTCGGAGCGGAACGTTTCGCCTACCGACCGCTGCGCGGCGGACCACGCCTCGCACCCCTCATCACCGCCATCGGCCTCTCGCTCGCCCTCCAGCAAGCCGTATGGGCCTGGTACCCGGGCGCCAAATCCGCCCGCGCCTTCCCCGAGATCCCCGGCGGCCCCTTCGAACTCGGCCCCGTCACCATCCAGACCGGTGACGTCTTCCTGTTCATCGCCGCCCCCCTCTCCATGGCCTTCCTCGGCTACTTCGTCGTGAAGACCCGCACCGGCCGCGGCATGCAGGCCACCGCGCAGGACCCGGACACCGCCAAGCTCATGGGCATCAACACCGACCGCATCATCGTGGTCGCGTTCGCCCTCGGCGCCGCGTTCGCCGCCATCGGCGCCGTCGCCTACGGCCTCAAGTACGGCGAAGTCCAGTTCCGCATGGGCTTCCTCCTCGGCCTCAAGGCCTTCACCGCAGCCGTCCTCGGCGGCATCGGCAACATCTACGGCGCCATGATCGGCGGCCTCACCCTCGGCGTCGCCGAGACCATGGCCTCCGCCTACGTCTCCGAGATACCCGGCCTCGAACAGCTCGGCGGACAGTCCTGGGCCAACGCCTGGGCGTTCGTACTCCTCATCCTCGTGCTCCTCTTCCGGCCCCAAGGCATCATGGGCGAGCGCGTCACGGACAGGGCGTGACCACCATGACCACCACACAGACCACCACGGTCACCGCACCCGCACCGGCCGCCCCGGCCACCCGCGGCCCCCTCACCCTCCCGCCGCACATCGCCCGGGCCACCGCCACCGCCGGCGGCGCACTCTCCGTCGTCTCCGCCTTCCTCGCCTGGACCTGGACCTCCGCCTTCCCCGGCAACCTCACGGTCTACGGCTACCCCGGCGGCCTCCAGTGGCTCGTCCTCGTCAGCGGCGCACTGCTCGCCCTCTTCGGCCTCTCCTCCTACGGGATCAAGGGCCTGACCTGGCTCACCCCCCAGGGCGCCGACGCCGCGATCCGGCTCTCCGCCTACGCGGCACTGTTCACCGCCTGGTTCTCGATCATCGCCATCAGCGTCCAGCTCGGCGGCGTCGTCAACCTCGAACCCGGCGCCTACGTCGCCCTCGTCGCCACCCTCATCGGCTGGACCGGCGCCCGCTCCCTGCCCTACGAGCGGCCCGAGAACCACCCGGCCGACCCCGAGGACAGCTCCTTCGCACAGTTCAAGCACAACCTGGGCAACCGCTGGGCCACCTACAAGGCCACCTTCACCACCGGCACCGCCCAGCCCGCGAAGCCCCTCCCCTCGTACGTCGAGATCCTCATCGTCGCGGTCGTCCTCGCCCTCGGCCTGGTCGTCTTCACCTACGGCATCACCACCGAGTACGACGAGCTGTTCATCGGCTTCCTGATCACCGCCGGCTTCGGCTTCGCGGCGATCCAGAAAGCCGGACTCATCCAGCGCGTCGCCGCCCTCACGGCACGCCACCGCAACGTGACCCTCGTCGGCGCCTTCGCCGCCGCCGCGGCCTTCCCGTTCACCCAGTCCGACGACCAGTACGCGACCATCGGCGTCAACATCCTCATCTTCGCCACCGTCGCCCTCGGTCTGAACATCGTCGTCGGCCTCGCCGGACTCCTCGACCTCGGCTACGTCGCCTTCCTCGGCGTCGGCGCCTACGCCGCCGCCTTGGTCTCCGGCTCGCCCACCTCCCCGCTCGGCATCCAGCTGCCGTTCTGGCAGGCGATCCTGGTCGGCGCCGCCGCATCCATGGTCTTCGGCGTCCTCATCGGCGCCCCCACCCTGCGGCTGCGCGGCGACTACCTCGCCATCGTGACCCTCGGCTTCGGAGAGATCTTCCGCATCGCCGTCCTCAACCTCGACGGCACCTCCGGACCCGACATCACCAACGGCTCCAACGGCATCTCCTCGATCCCGAACCTCACCATCTTCGGCTTCGACTTCGGCGCCACCCACACCATCGCCGGATTCACCATCGGCCGCTTCGCCAACTACTTCTTCCTGATGCTCCTGGTCACCTTCATCGTGGTCCTGGTCTTCAGGCGAAGCTCCGAATCCCGCATCGGCCGCGCCTGGGTCGCCATCCGCGAGGACGAGACCGCCGCAGAAGCCATGGGCATCAACGGCTTCCGCACCAAGCTCATCGCCTTCGCCCTCGGCGCCACCCTCGCCGGCCTCGCCGGAGCCGTCCAGGCACACGTCACCTACACCGTGACACCCGAGCAGTACGAGTTCGCCCGCTCCGTCCCGCCCAACTCGGCCTTCCTCCTCGCGGCGGTCGTCCTCGGCGGCATGGGCACCATCAGCGGACCCCTCATCGGCGGCGCACTGCTCTTCCTCATCCCCAACAAGCTCCAGTTCATGAGCGACTACCAGCTCCTCGCCTTCGGGCTCGCGCTGGTCCTCCTGATGCGCTTCCGCCCCGAAGGCCTCATCGCCAGCCGACGCCAGAAACTCGAATTCCACGAGAAGGACGAAGCGCCCGCCACGCTCACCAAGGCAGGGACCTGACGATGACCACCGACACCACCACCGCCGAGGCAGCAGCCGTGAGCGCACCCGGCGAGACCGTCCTCGACGCCCGCGGCGTCACGATGCGGTTCGGCGGCCTCACCGCCGTCCGGTCCGTCGACCTCACCGTCAACTCCGGTGAGATCGTCGGCCTCATCGGCCCCAACGGCGCGGGCAAGACCACCTTCTTCAACTGCCTCACCGGCCTCTACATCCCCACCGAAGGCGAAGTCCGCTACAAGGGCACCGTCCTCCCCGCCAAATCCTTCAAGATCACGGCGGCCGGGATCGCCCGCACCTTCCAGAACATCCGGCTCTTCTCCAACATGACCGTCCTGGAGAACGTCCTCGTCGGACGCCACACCCGCACCAGGGAAGGCCTCTGGTCCGCCCTGCTCCGCGGCCCCGGCTTCCACCGCGCCGAGGCCGAGTCCAAGGCCCGGGCCATGGAGCTGCTGGAGTTCGTCGGCCTCGCGCACAAGGCCGAACACCTCTCCCGCAACCTCCCCTACGGCGAGCAGCGCAAGCTGGAGATCGCCCGCGCCCTCGCCAGCGAACCCGGCCTCCTCCTCCTGGACGAGCCCACCGCCGGCATGAACCCGCAGGAGACCCGCGCGGCCGAAGAACTCATCTTCGCCATCCGGGACAAGGGCATCGCCGTCCTCGTCATCGAGCACGACATGCGCTTCATCTTCAACCTCTGCGACCGGGTGGCCTGCCTCGTCCAGGGCGAGAAGCTCGTCGAAGGCACCGCCGCCGAGGTCCAGGGCGACGAACGCGTCGTCGCCGCCTACCTCGGCGAACCCTTCGAGGGCGACCCGGGCGCAGCCGAAGTCGCCGAGGTCGAAGCCGCCGAGGCCCACGCCGCCGCCGCAACGGAGACCGAGGCCCCCGCCCCGGCACCCGAGGCCACGCCCCCGGCCGCACCCGACGCCGAGGCCGCTCCGGCGCCCGAAGCCGACGACGCCGGCACCGCCCCCGGCGAGAGCACCAGCAAGGAGAACGACCGATGACCGCACTTCTCGAAGTCGAGGACCTGCGCGTCGCCTACGGCAAGATCGAGGCCGTCAAGGGAATCTCGTTCAAGGTCGAAGAAGGCGAAGTCGTCACCCTCATCGGCACCAACGGCGCCGGTAAGACGACCACGCTGCGCACCCTCTCCGGACTGATCAAGCCGCTCACCGGCCAGATCAAGTTCAACGGCAAGTCCCTGCGCAAGGTCCCGGCCCACCAGGTCGTGTCCCTGGGACTCGCCCACTCCCCCGAGGGCCGCCACATCTTCCCCCGCATGTCCATCGAGGACAACTTGCGCCTCGGCGCGTTCCTCCGCAAGGACAACGACGGGATCGCCAAGGACATCCAGCGCGCCTACGACCTCTTCCCCATCCTCGGGGAACGCCGGAAGCAGGCCGCGGGCACCCTGTCCGGCGGCGAGCAGCAGATGCTCGCGATGGGCCGGGCGCTGATGTCCCAGCCGAAGCTGCTCATGCTCGACGAGCCCTCCATGGGTCTCTCCCCGATCATGATGCAGAAGATCATGGCGACCATCACCGAGCTGCGTGAGCAGGGCACCACCATCCTGCTGGTCGAGCAGAACGCCCAGGCGGCGCTCTCGCTCGCCAACCACGCGCATGTGATGGAGGTCGGCAACATCGTCCTCTCCGGCACCGGCCAGGACCTGCTGCACGACGACTCGGTCCGCAAGGCGTACCTGGGCGAGGACTGAGGTCCTTCCCCCCTCGTGCGCGGAGAGGCCCGCACCCGGTTCTTTTGAGCCGGGTGCGGGCCTCTCTTCTCTTCCTTTGTACGTTGGCGTACCTACGGGGTACGGGGCTACTCGGCCGCCTTCTTCTTCTCCTCGGCGTCCTCGATCAGCGCCTCCGCGAGCTGCTGCATCGACATCCGGCGGTCCATCGACGTCTTCTGGATCCACCGGAACGCGGCCGGCTCGGAGAGCCCGTAGTCGGTCTGGAGAATGCTCTTCGCCCGGTCCACCAGCTTCCGGGTCTCCAGCCGCTGGGAGAGGTCCGCGATCTCGCTCTCCAGCGCCTTCAGCTCCGCGAACCGGGAGACGGCCATCTCGATGGCGGGCACCACGTCGCTCTTGCTGAACGGCTTCACCAGGTACGCCATCGCCCCGGCGTCCCGGGCCCGCTCGACGAGGTCGCGCTGCGAGAAGGCGGTGAGCATGAGGACGGGCGCGATGGACTCCTCGGCGATCTTCTCGGCGGCGGAGATCCCGTCGAGGACCGGCATCTTCACGTCCAGGATCACCAGGTCCGGCTTGTGCTCCCGGGCCAGCTCGACGGCCTGCTGCCCGTCGCCCGCCTCACCGACGACGGAGTAGCCCTCCTCCTCCAGCATCTCCTTGAGGTCGAGGCGGATGAGGGCCTCGTCCTCGGCGATGACGACACGGGTCGTCAGCGGCGGGACGTGCGACTTGTCGTCGTCGACGGCGTCTACGGGCTGGGGCGACTCGGGGGTGGTCACGGGGCTCCTTGGGAAGGACAGGGGTGCAGCTCCCAAGAGCCTACCTAGTTACGGTATGTTTGAGGCACGGAGGGTCCTCGGTATCCTTCGTTTCGAAGGGGCCCCGGTAGCCCAGCGGCAGAGGCGATGGATTCAAAACCCATACAGCGTCGGTTCGAATCCGACTCGGGGCACTTCTCCTTGGATTCCAAGGTCGAGCGATAATTTGGCGATCTTCACCCTTGCCGGTGAACGCACCTTCGATCCGGGCACGCGCCTTCGAAGGTCGCAGGAAACTGCGCTGCATGGAGCAGCACAACCCCTCGATACGTGATGAAGCGCTTGCCCTCCTGCGGAGCGGGACCACCAATCGAGCAGTGGCGGAACACCTCAACGTCCCACGCGGAACCGTCGGCTGGTGGCTGCACGAGGACCGCAAGCGACGCGGCGTGCAGTACGAGGAGCCCACCGACTGCCCCGTGTGCACGGGCCGGGAGCTCGACAGCCCCGCGTACGCCTACTTGCTGGGTCTCTATCTCGGCGACGGCCACATCACGTCGAAGCCCAAGCAGCATCATCTGTCGATCTTCTGCGACGCCATCTGGCCGGGCGTGATCGACGAGGCGGAATCGGCCATGCGCAAGGTCATGCCCATGCCGCGCACCGGTCGGCGGCAGAGAAACAACTGCGTCGAGGTGAAGTCGTACAGCAAGCACTGGACCTGCGTCTTTCCTCAGCACGGACCGGGCAAGAAGCACGAGCGGCCGATCATCCTCGAAGCATGGCAACAGGAGATCGTCGACGCCCACCCCTGGCACTTCGTCCGAGGCCTCGTCCACTCCGACGGCTGCCGGAACATGAACTGGACGACCAGGATCGTGAAGGGCGAACGGAAGCGCTACGAGTACCCGCGGTACTACTTCACCAACGTCTCCGACGACATCCGCGGGCTCTACACCGCCACCCTCGACGCGCTCGGCATCGTCTGGACGCACTGCACACGTGCGGGCAAGCCCTACAACATCTCCGTAGCCCGACGGGCATCCGTCGCCCTCATGGATGCGCACGTCGGGCCGAAGTACTGAGCTGCCCTACTTCGGGCTGTCGTCCTCGCCGATGTGGTGGACGCGGACCAGGTTGGTGGAGCCTGCCACGCCGGGCGGGGAGCCGGCGGTGATCACTACGATGTCGCCCTTCGCACAGCGGCCGATGCGCAGGAGTTCCTCGTCGACCTGGGCCACCATCGCGTCCGTGGAGTCCACCTTCGGGCCGAGGAAGGTCTCGACGCCCCAGGTCAGGTTCAGCTGGGCGCGGGTCGCTTCGTCGGGGGTGAAGGCGAGGAGCGGGATGGGTGAGCGGTAGCGGGAGAGCCGTTTGACCGTGTCGCCGCTCTGGGTGAAGGCGACGAGGAACTTGGCGCCGAGGAAGTCGCCCATCTCGGCGGCCGCCCTCGCGACCGCGCCGCCCTGGGTGCGGGGCTTGTTGCGTTCGGTGAGGGGCGGGAGGCCCTTGGCGAGGATGTCCTCCTCGGCCGCTTCGACGATGCGGGACATGGTGCGTACGGTCTCGACGGGGTACTTGCCCACGCTGGTCTCGCCGGAGAGCATCACCGCGTCGGTGCCGTCGATGATCGCGTTGGCGACGTCGGAGGCCTCGGCGCGGGTGGGGCGGGAGTTGTCGATCATCGAGTCGAGCATCTGGGTGGCGACGATGACCGGTTTGGCGTTGCGCTTGGCGAGCTTGATGGCGCGCTTCTGGACGATCGGGACCTGTTCCAGGGGCATTTCGACGCCGAGGTCGCCGCGGGCGACCATGATGCCGTCGAAGGCGGCGACGATGTCGTCGATGTTCTCGACGGCCTGGGGCTTCTCGACCTTGGCGATGACGGGGAGGCGGCGGGCTTCCTCGTCCATGATGCGGTGGACGTCGTCGATGTCGCGTCCGGTGCGGACGAAGGAGAGGGCGATGAGGTCGGCGCCGGTGCGCAGGGCCCAGCGGAGGTCGTCGATGTCCTTCTCGGAGAGGGCGGGGACGGAGACGGCGACTCCGGGGAGGTTGAGTCCCTTGTTGTCGGAGACCATGCCGCCTTCGATGACGGTGGTGTGGACGCGGGGGCCGTCGACGTCGGTGACTTCGAGGGTGACGCGGCCGTCGTCGACGAGGATGCGTTCGCCGGTGGTGACGTCGGCGGCGAGGCCGTCGTAGGTGGTGCCGCAGATGTTGCCGTCGCCTTCGAGGGGTTCGACGGTGATGGTGAAGGTGTCGCCGCGTTCAAGGAGTACGGGGCCTTCGCGGAAGCGTCCGAGGCGGATCTTCGGGCCTTGAAGGTCGGCGAGGATGCCGACGCTGCGGCCGGTCTCTTCGGATGCCTTGCGTACGTGCTGGTATCGCTGCTCGTGTTCGGCGTAGGAGCCGTGGCTGAGGTTGAAGCGGGCGATGTCCATTCCCGCTTCGACCAAGGCCTTGATCTGGTCGTATGTGTCGGTTGCCGGTCCCAGGGTACAAACGATTTTCGCTCGGCGCATGATTCGAGCCTAGACCTTACCTACGGGTAGGTATTTGGCTCCTCATGACACCTCAACAACCTTTGAGTGAAGGGTTATTGACAAGTGTTGAATTGTGCGGCGGTCCGCTCCGATGAGCGTTTATCCGAGGGCGGGCGGGATGAGGGTGAAGGACGCCTCGACCTGGGCGTCGATGGTCTGGCGTACGGGTTCGAGGTCGACGGGGGCGGCGTCGGCGGTCCCCGCTCCCCCTGGCGCTGCCGCGTAGGACATGGATTCGGCGAAGGCGGCGCGGCCGAGGGGGCCGATGTGGGTTCCGGTGTCGCTGAGTTCGAGGAGGGCGCCGAGGCGGGTGTCGAGGGCTTCGGCGTATTCGCGGGCGCGTTGGAGGGCTTCGCGGACGGCTTGGCGGCGGGCGGCGGCGTGGTGGGGGGAGGTGGGGCGGAGGGCCCACCAGGGGCCGTCGATGCGGGTGAGGTCGTGGTCGGCGAGGCGGCTGACGATGTCGCCGAGGATGGTGAAGTCGTTGATGGTGGCGGTGAGTTGGATGCGGCCGTGGTAGGCGCGGATGCGTTCGGCGCGGCCGTGGCGGGTGAGTTCGGGGTTGATGGTGAGGGTGCCGGTTTCGAGTTTTTCGATGGTGTCGCCGTAGGTCTTGATGAGTTGGAGGGTGGTGGTGTTGCGGCGGGTGAGGTCGTCGAGGGTGGTGCGGCGGTCGGTGCCGCGGGCGGTGAGGGTGATGGTGATGTGGGCGATTTCGGGGTCGACTTCGAGGTGGGCTTCGCCGCGGACGGTGACGTGGGGGGTGTCGGGGGTGCCGTAGGAATGGTGGGTGGCGGGCGCGGGTGTGGGGGTTTCGGTCATGCGTTCACTGTGGCATGCGGGTGGGCGGGGTGGGGGTGGTTGTGGAGGAGGTGTGTCGGGTGGCCATCGGATCCTCATCCGTAGGGGGTGTTGCGTGCAACGGGGGCGCGTCAGAATCTACGCGCGTTGCCCTACTGAACGAGGAGTGAGTGAGCATGGCGTTGGACCGGTGGGACCGTAGGACGTTTCTGGGCCGTTCGGCCGCTGTGGGTGCAGGTGCCGCCGGTGTGGCGATGGTGGGTGGTGAGGCGCGGGCGCAGGGCCGGGACCACGGTCATGGTCATGGGCGACCGGAGAGGGCGAAGCGGTACTCGTTCTCGGTGATGGGGACGACCGATCTGCACGGGAACGTCTTCAACTGGGACTACTTCACCGACAAGGAGTACGACGACGCGGCCCACAACGACATCGGGCTGGCGAAGATCTCCACGCTGGTGGACCGGGTGCGCCGGGAGAAGGGGCGCCGGAACACGTTGCTGATCGATGCGGGCGACACGATCCAGGGCACGCAGTTGTCGTACTACTACGCGAAGGTCGATCCGATCACGGCCCGGCGTGGTCCGGTGCATCCGATGGCGCGGGCGATGAACGCGATCGGTTATGACGCGGCGGCGCTGGGGAACCACGAGTTCAATTACGGGATTCCGGTGCTGCGGAAGTTCGAGGAGCAGTGTGATTTTCCGCTGCTGGGGGCGAACGCGCTGGATGCGAGGACGTTGCGGCCGGCGTTCGCGCCGTATGTGATCAAGCGGTTGCGGACGCCGTACGGGCGTGATGTGCGGGTGGCGGTGCTGGGGCTGACGAATCCGGGGATCGCGATCTGGGACAAGGCGCATGTGGCCGGGAAGATGGTGTTTCCGGGGCTGGAGGAGCAGGCGGCGAAGTGGGTGCCGAAGTTGCGTTCGATGGGTGCTGATGTGGTGATCGTGTCGGCGCATTCGGGTTCGTCGGGGACGTCGTCGTACGGGGATCAGTTGCCGTACGTCGAGAATGCGGCGGGTCTGGTGGCGGAGCAGGTTCCGGGGATCGACGCGATTCTGGTGGGGCACGCGCATGTGGAGATCGCCGAGCATTTCGTGGTGAACAAGGTGACGGGGAAGCGGGTCGTTCTTTCGGAGCCGGCGAAGTGGGGGCAGCGGCTGACGGTCTTCGATTTCGATCTGGTGTGGAGGAAGGGGCGCTGGGCGGTCGAGAAGGCCGGTTCGCAGGTGCTGAATTCGAATGCGGTGGCGGAGGACCGGAAGGTGGTGTCGCTGTTGCGGCGGGAGCACCGGAAGGTGGTGGGGTACGTCAACCAGGTGATCGGTACGTCGGTGGTGGCGATGTCGACGGCTCAGGCTCCGTGGCGGGATGAGCCGATCATCGATCTGATCAACCAGGTGCAGACGGAGACGGTGGCGGCGGCGCTGGCGGGCGGGGAGTACGCGGCGCTGCCGGTGTTGTCGCAGGCGTCGTGCTTCTCGCGGACGGCGGGGATTCCGGCGGGTGAGGTGACGATCCGGGATGCGGCGGGGCTGTATCCGTTCGAGAACACGCTGGAGGCGCGGCTGTTCACGGGGGCGCAGTTGAGGGAGTACTTGGAGTATTCGGCGCGGTATTACGTGCGGACGGCCGTGGGTGGTCCGGTGGATACGGCGAAGCTGACGAATGCGGAGGGGATTCCGGATTACAACTATGACGCGGTGTCGGGGGTGACGTACGACATCGATATCTCGCAGCCGGTGGGGTCGCGGATCGTGGGGCTGTCCTTCGAGGGGGAGCCGGTGGATCCGGGGGCGCGGTTCGTGTTCGCGGTGAACAATTACCGGGCGAGTGGTGGGGGTGCTTTTCCGCATGTGGCGGGGGCCCGGCAGGTGTGGGCGGATTCGGACGAGATCCGGAACACGATCATCGCGTGGGTGCGGGAGAAGGGGTCGGTGGATCCGGCGGGGTTCGCTTCGGTGGGGTGGCGGCTGACGCGTGAGGGGACGCCGGTGTTCCCGTAACCCTTGGGGTGTGTTCTTCGTTCGGCCCGGGTCTCTGTGGGTGGGAGTCCCGGGCCGTTGGGGTGTTTGGGGGGTCAGACGGACTGGGTGAGGGGGATGAGGGCGGGGGTCTGGGCGGGGATGCGGGGTGGCTGGGGGCTGAGGCCGAAGGTGGTGAAGGCGGTGCGTTCGGGGAGGGGGTAGGGGGTGGTGCCGGTGAGGTTGTTGAGGATGGTGGCGCTGCGCCAGGCGGCGAGGCCGAGGTCGGGGGCGCCGACTCCGTGGGTGTGGCGTTCGGCGTTCTGTACGTAGACGTGTCCGGTGACCGCGCGGTCGAGGACGAGGCGGTACTGGTCGTCGATGCGGGGGCGGTGGGAGGCGTCGCGGCCGAGGTAGGGGTCGAGGCCGCCGAGGATGGCGTCGAGGGGGCGTTCGCGGTAGCCGGTGGCGAGGATGACGGCGTCGGTGGTGAGGCGGGAGCGGGTGCCCTGCTGGGTGTGTTCGAGGTGGAGTTCGACGCGGGTGTTGGCGACGCGTCCTGCGGTGCGGACGTGGACGCCGGGGGTGAGGGTGGCGTCGGGCCAGCCGCCGTGGAGGGTGCGGCGGTAGAGCTCGTCGTGGATGGCGGCGATGGTGTCGGCGTCGATGCCTTTGTGGAGCTGCCATTGGCGGGGGACGAGTTCGTCGCGGGCGGTTTCGGGGAGGGCGTGGAAGTAGCGGCTGTAGTCGGGGGTGAAGTGTTCCAGGCCGAGCTTGGAGTACTCCATGGGGGCGAAGGCCTGGGTGCGGGCGAGCCAGTGGATCTTCTCGGCGCCTTCGGGGCGGGCGCGCAGGAGGTCGAGGAAGATTTCGGCGCCGGACTGGCCGGAGCCGATGACGGTGATGTGGTCGGCGGCGAGGAGTCTGTCGCGGTGGCGGAGGTAGTCGGCGGAGTGGAGTACGGGGACGGATTCGGCTTCGGCGAGGGGTTTGAGGGGTTCGGGGACGAAGGGTTCGGTGCCGATGCCGAGGGCGATGTGGCGGGCGTAGGCGCGGCCGAGGGCTTCGGCTTCGCCGTCGGGGTCGAGTTGGGTGAAGTCGACTTCGAAGAGGGCGCGTTCGGGGTTCCAGCGGACGGCGTCGACCTGGTGGCCGAAGTGGAGTCCGGGGAGTTGTTCGCTGACCCAGCGGCAGTAGGCGTCGTATTCGGCGCGTTGGATGTGGAAGCGCTCGGCGAAGTAGAAGGGGAAGAGGCGGTCGCGGGTGCGGAGGTAGTTGAGGAAGCTCCAGGGGCTGGCGGGGTCGGCGAGGGTGACGAGGTCGGCGAGGAAGGGGACTTGGAGGCTGGCGCCGTCGAGGAGGAGGCCGGGGTGCCAGTGGAAGGCGGGGCGTTGTTCGTAGAAGGTGGCGGCGAGGGGGCGGGGGTCGTCGGGGGCGGCGGGGATGTTGTGGGCGAGGGCGGCGAGGGAGAGGTTGAAGGGGCCGATGCCGATGCCGACGAGGTCGTGGGGGCGGTCGGTGGCGGGGGTGGGATGGCCGGTGGCGGGGGTGGGTCGGTCGGTGGGCCGGTCGGGGGCGGGCCGGTCGGTCATCGCGGGGTGTCGCCTTCCGTGCGGGGGGTGGGGTGGGGGTGGAGGGTCGTGGGGGTGGTGGTGCGGGCCAGGTCGGCCGTGGTGGCGGTGACGAGGTCGATGAGGGCCTGGAGGTCCTGGGGGGTGGTGTGGGGGTTGAGGAGGGTGGCCTTGAGCCAGAGGCGGTCCGCTGCGTGGGCGCGGCCGAGGACGGCGTGGCCGCGGTGGAGGAGGGTGCGGCGGAGGGTGGCGACGGTGTGGTCGTCGGCTCCGGTGGGGCGGAAGAGGACGGTGCTGATGGTGGGGCGGTCGTAGAGGTCGAGGGTGGGGGTTTTGGTGATGAGGTCGGCGAGGTGGTGGGCGGCGGTGAGGGTGCGGTCGATGAGGTCGGCGAGTCCGGTGCGGCCGAGGGCCTGGAGGGTGACGGCGATCTTGAGTGCGTCGGGGCGGCGGGTGGTGCGCAGGGAGCGGCCGAGGAGGTCGGGGAGGCCTGCTTCGGTGTCGTCGTCGGCGTTGAGGTAGGGGGCGTGGTGCTGGAGGGGGCTGAGGTGGTGGCGTTCAGGGACGGCGAAGAGGCCGGCGGAGGCGGGTTGCCAGCCGAGTTTGTGGAGGTCGAGGGTGACGCTGTGGGCGCGGCTCAGGCCGTGGAGGAGGGTGCGGTGGGTGGGGCTGAAGAGGAGGGGTCCGCCGTAGGCGGCGTCGATGTGGAGTTCGGCGCCGTGGGTGGTGCAGAGGTCGGCGATGGCGTCGAGGGGGTCGATGGCGCCGGTGTCGGTGGTTCCGGCGGTGGCGACGACGAGGAGGGGGCGGTGGAGTGTGGTGAGGGCTTCGTCGAGGGCGGTGAGGTCCATGGTGCCGTCGGGGGCGGGGACGGCGACGGGTTCGGGGAGGCCGAGGAGCCAGGCGGCGCGGGCGACGCTGTGGTGGGTGGTGGTGGCGCAGACGGTCTGGACGGGGCCGTGGCGTTCGCGGGCGAGGAGGAGGGCGAGTTGGTTGGCTTCGGTGCCGCCGGTGGTGATGAGGGCGTCGGGTGAGGGGGTGTGGGGGTAGATCTCGGCGGCGAGTGCGGTGGTGAGGTCGGCTTCGAGGGCGGTGGCGGCGGGGGCCTGGTCCCAGGAGTCCATGGAGGGGTTGAGGGCGCTGGCGGCGAGGTCGGCGGCGGCCGCGAGGGCGAGGGGCGGGGTGTGGAGGTGGGCGGCGCAGTGGGGGTGGGCGGGGTCGGCGGCGCCTTCGGTGAGGGCGGTGACGAGGGAGCGCAGGGCGTGGTGGGCGCCGGTGCCGTGGTCGGGGATGAGGGGGTGGGTGGCGGTGCGGGTGCGGGGGGTGACGGCGTCGGGGCCGCCGGCGGGGAGGGGGCCGTCCCGGAGGGCCGCGCCGTCGTGGAGTGCGGTGAGCACGGTGTCGATGAGGGGGCGCAGTGCGGCGGGGCCTGCGGTGCCTCCGGCGAGGGGTGGGGTGGGCATGGGTGGGGTGGTCCTTCGGGAGGGCGGGGGTGGACATGCCAGCTTGTCCCGGGTTTCGGGCGGCGCGGCCGAAGAGGTCAACGATCTGAACTCGAAAGGGGTACTGGTGGCCGGTGTGGGCCCTTTGCCGGGGGTTGGAGTGGTAAAGGTGTGCGGTTTCGGGATGCGCGTACGAGTGCGGCGGGCGGGCGGTCCGGGTCGGGTGTGCGCGGGGGCGTTTCCGGAGGGCCCGGTAGCCCTTCCGGAGGAGTTGGTGGATCAATGAATTGCTAAATTCTGCAATTCACTACATGCTGTGGGGGCCGTTCCGCCATCACCCGTGCGGTCCGGCCGCCGCTCGGCTCCCCCGCCCGCGGTGGTGGCGCACTGCCGAGGAGAGGCCCGGAGCGATGGCGGTCCCCCTGTACCAGGCCAAGGCCGAGTTCTTCCGGATGCTGGGTCATCCGGTCCGCATCAGGGTCCTTGAGCTGCTCCAGGACGGTCCGCTGCCGGTGCGGGATCTGCTGGCGGCGATCGAGGTGGAGCCGTCGTCGCTGTCGCAGCAACTGGCGGTGTTGCGCCGGTCCGGGATCGTCACCGCGACCCGGGAGGGTTCGACGGTGGTGTACGAGCTGGCCGGTGGTGATGTCGCGGAGCTGATGCGGGCGGCGCGGCGCATCCTGACCGAGATGCTGGTGGGCCGGGACGGGCTGCTCGCCGAGTTGCGGGAGGCCGAGGTGTCCTCGCGGTGACGGCGTCCACAGGCATGTGGGGCTGGGGGTGGGGCCGGGTGCGGGCGTTGCTGCCCGTGCGGGCGGACTTCGTGGCCATGACCCGTAACCCCCGGCGTGATCTGCTCGCCGGGCTCACCGTGGCGATCGTGGCGCTGCCGCTCGCGCTGGGTTTCGGGGTCTCCTCGGGGCTGGGTGCCGAGGCGGGGCTCGCGACGGCGGTGGTGGCGGGGGCGCTGGCGGCGGTGTTCGGCGGGTCGAACCTTCAGGTGTCGGGGCCGACCGGGGCGATGACGGTGGTCCTGGTGCCGATCGTCGCCGCGTACGGGCCGGGCGGCGTGCTCACCGTGGGGCTGATGGCGGGGGCGCTGCTGATCGGGTTGGCGCTGCTGCGGGCGGGGCGGGCCATGCGGTACGTGCCCGCCCCGGTGGTGGAGGGGTTCACGTTCGGGATCGCGGGGGTGATCGCCCTCCAGCAGGTCCCGAGCGCGTTGGGCGTGGCCGTGCCCGAGGGCGACAAGGTGCTGGTGGTGGCGTGGCGGGCGGTGCGGGAGTTCGCCGCGCAGCCGGACGTGACCGCTCTCTCGGTCACCGTGGGGGTGGCCGGGCTGATGCTGGTGGGGGCGCGGCGGTTCCCGGCGGTGCCGTTCTCGGTGGTCGCGGTGGCCCTCGCGACGGTGGCGGTGCAGGTGTTCCAGTTGGGCGCCGAGCCGATCGGGGCGCTGCCGGCCGGGCTGCCCGCCCCTTCGCTGGCCTTCCTGGATCTGTCGGCGCTGGGTTCGCTGGTGGCCCCGGCGGTCGCGGTGGCGGCCCTGGCGGCGCTGGAGTCGCTGCTGTCGGCGACGGTGGCGGACGGGATGACGGTGGGCCAGAAGCACGATCCGGACCGGGAGCTGTTCGGGCAGGGGGTCGCGAATCTGGCGGCGCCGCTGTTCGGCGGGGTGCCCGCCACGGCGGCGATCGCCCGTACGGCGGTCAATGTCCGTACCGGTGCGTCCTCCCGGCTCGCGGCGCTGGCTCATGCGGCGGTGCTGGCGGTGATCGTGTTCGCGGCGGCCCCGCTGGTCTCGCGCATCCCGCTCGCCGCGCTGGCCGGGGTGCTGCTGGCCACGGCGGTGCGGATGGTGGAGGTGGGGGCGCTGCGGGCGATGGCCCGGGCGACCCGGTCGGATGCGGTGGTGCTGGTGCTGACGGCCGCCGCGACCCTGGTGCTCGACCTGGTCCTGGCGGTGGTGATCGGGCTGGTGGTGGCGGGGGCGCTGGCGTTGCGGGCGGTGGCGGGCGAGGCGCGGATGGACCGGGTGGATCTGCGGGAGGGTGAGGCGGAGGACCGGGAGAGCGAGGCGGAGGGTACGGAGGTGGGGCTGCCGGACGCGCACGGTGACGAGGAGCATGCGCTACTGGCCGAGCACATCGTGGCGTATCGGATCGAGGGACCGTTGTTCTTCGCCGGGGCGCACCGTTTCCTGTTGGTGCTCGCGGAGGTCTCCGACGTACGGGTGGTGATCCTGCGGATGTCGCGGGTGACGACGGTGGACGCCTCGGGTGCGCTGATGCTGAAGGACGCGGTGGACCAGCTGAACCGGCGGGGCATCGCGGTGCTGGCTTCGGGCATCCGCCCCGGGCAGCGGCAGGCGCTGGAGTCGGTGGGGGTGCTGGAGCTGCTGCGGCGGGAGGGGCGGGAGTACGCGACGACGCCGGAGGCGATCGCGGGGGCGCGCGAGCGGTTGCGGGAGGCGGGGGTGCTGGCGCCCGGTGACGGTTCGGCGAAGGCGGGGGCGCCCGGGCCCGGTCACGGCTCGGCGAAGGCTGGGGCGGGGGCCGGGGCAGGAGCGGGGGCCTCGGTGGCCGCCGCTGAGGAGGGCGTCCGGTGATCCGGCCGCATGACTCGTTGCCGTACCGCCATGTGCTGACGCTGCCCACGACGGGCTCGGCGGTGCGGATAGCCCGGGAGACGACCGAACAGGTGCTCGCGGAGTGGGGGGTGGGGCCGCACGAGCCGTGTACGGGGCCCGCGCTGCTGATCCTGAGCGAGCTGGTCGCCAACAGTGTGCGGCACGCGGCGGTGGTCTCGCCGAATGTGACGGTGGTCTTCGCGGGCGGTCCGGATGCGTTCGCGTTCGGTGTGCACGACCGTCATCCCTACCGGCCCGCGCTCCACACCTCGGCCGTGGCCGGTTCCGGGCGGGGCCTGGCCACGGTGGTGGAACTGACGCTGGAGCTGGGCGGCAGCGCGGTGGTGCGGGGCGATGCGGACAAGGGCGGCAAGAGCATCTGGATCACGCTGCCGCTCCAGCGGACGGGCACGTCCCGTGGCCGGTGAGACATCCCGTCAAGTGGGTGGAACAGGATTCCCGCTGCAAGAGCTGCACGGGTGTGGGAAAGGCAGGAACGCACCATGAGCGACATCGTCGTGAAGGACAGCAACGGAACCGTGCTGGCGGACGGTGACTCCGTGACCACGGTCAAGGACCTGAAGGTGAAGGGCACGTCGGAGACGCTCAAGCGCGGCACCCTGGTCAAGAACATCCGGCTCACCGGGCGTGCGGGTGAGATCGAGTGCAACACGAAGAAGGTCAAGGGGCTCGTGCTGAAGACCGAGTTCCTGAAGAAGGCCTGAACCGCCCGGCCCCCGGTTCGTCCGCCCCCTCGGTTCATCCCCCGGTTCATCCCCCCGGTTCATCCTCGCGTCCGGAAGGCGCGAGGATGAACCCATGGAGAAGAGATCTGGTGCGGGGCGCCGCGATGGGTTCCCGGTGTACGGAACGGGGACCCGTCGGTGAGTACGCCCCTGTACCGGCTGAAGGCCGAGTTCTTCAAGACGCTGGGGCATCCGGTCAGGATCAGGGTGCTCGAACTGCTCAGTGAGCGGGAGCACGCGGTCTCGGAGATGCTGGCCGAGGTGGGGGTCGAGGCCGCCCACCTCTCCCAGCAGTTGGCGGTGTTGCGCCGCGCCGGTCTGGTCACCGCGCGGCGGGAGGGGTCCGCCGTGTACTACACGCTGGCCAACCCGCAGGTGGCGGAGTTGCTGAGGGTGGCCCGGACGATCCTGACCGAGGTGCTGACGGGCCAGGCCGAGCTGCTGGCGGACCTGCGGGCGACCGGACCGGGGAGTGGCGAGGGGCCGGGGGGCGAGGGGGCGGCCGGTACGTGACGGATGCTCCGTAGCGACTGTCACGTACCGGCTGTCGCACAACGGTCAGCCCCCGTCACATACCGGTCGGTCCCTCTCGGTCGGCCTCTGCCGACGTCTGTCGACTTGTCGGCCCGCCTCGGTCGGCTTATCGGCCTACTCGTTCGCCGTCCGTACGGCCAGGGCCCGGCGCAGGTCGTCGAGCTGGTCGACCAGCTTGCGGTGGAGGGCCGGGGTGAGGGCCGGGTCCTTGAGGGCTCGGGTGCCGGTGGCGAGGCTGTCGGTGTCGATGGCGTACGCGGGGAAGGCGTGGCGCCCCGCCGCCTCCGCGATGGCGGGGCCCCGGCGGGCGGCGAGCGCGGTGGCGTCCGGGTAGAAACGGTCCACGTACGCGCTCAGGAGTTCCTCCTGGCCGGGCTGCCAGAAGCCCTGGGCGGTGGCGCTGAACAGGTAGTTGGACAGGGTGTCGTCGCCGAACATCGCCTGCCAGGCGGCGGCCTTGGCCTCGGGGGTGGGCAGGGCGGCCCGGCAGCGGGCGGCGCCTTCGCGGCCGGTGGCGCTGGGGTCGGCGGCGAGTTCGGCGTCGATGGCCGCCTCGTCGGTGGCGCCGAGGGCGGCGAGGCGGGTGAGGATGCGCCAGCGCAGCTCCGGGTCGAGCTCCGGTCCGCCGTGGACGGCGCCTTCGGCCAGCCAGCTCTGGAGGGTTTCGGGCTGGGTGGCGGCGTCGATGAAGTGGCGTACGGCGGTGAGGCGCAGCCCCGGGTGGGAGCCGTCCTCCGTCCGGCGGATGAGGTCGCGGCAGAGGCCGGTGAGGACGGCGAGGGCGCCCGGGCGGGCCTCGGGGGTGACGTAGCGGGCCGCGATCTGCCCGTCGGCGAAGGCGAGGACGCCCCGGACGAGGGCGAGGTCGCTCTCGTACGGGAGGTGGGTGGAGGCGGCGGCGAGGTAGCGCGCGGGGGCCAGCTCTCCGTCGCGGACCATGTCGCGGGCGGCGTTCCAGACGACGGCCCGGGTCAGGGCGTCGGGGATGGCGGAGAGGTGGCCGAGGGCGGTCTCCCAGGAGGCGGCGTCCAGCCGGATCTTGGCGTAGGTGAGGTCGCCGTCGTTGAGGACGACGAGGGCGGGGCGGCGGCCGGTGCGGACGGTGAGGGTGCCGTCGCCGGGGAGGTCGAGTTCGAAGCGGTCGCGGGGGGCGAGGTGGCCGGGGCCCGCCTGGGTGTTGAGGGCGTGGTCGAAGGTGGAGACGGTGATGCGGTGGGGGCGGGTGCCGTCGCGGTCGACGGCCAGCGCCCAGGACTGTCCGGCCTCGGTGGGGCCGGTGGGCTCGTGGACGTCGGCGGTGAGGGTGTCGACGCCGGTGGTGCGCAGCCATCGCTCGGCCCAGGCGTGGACGTCGCGGTCGGTGGCGGAGGCGAGGTTGTCGATGAAGTCGGCGAGGGTCGCGTTGCCGAACCTGTGCCGGGCGAAGTGGGTGTTGATCCCGGCGAGGAAGTCCTTCTCGCCGAGCCAGGCGACGAGTTGGCGGAGGGCGGAGGCGCCCTTGGCGTAGCTGATGCCGTCGAAGTTGAGGAGGGCGGAGGCGGTGTCGGGTACGGCGTCGGGGTCGGGGGCGACCGGGTGGGTGGAGGGGCGCTGGTCGGCGTCGTATCCCCAGCCCTTGCGGGCGACGCCGAAGTCGACCCAGGTGCCGGTGAAGTGCGTGGCTTCGCCGAGGGTCTGGTAGCCCATGTACTCGGCGAAGGACTCGTTGAGCCAGATGTCGTCCCACCAGCTCAGCGTGACGAGGTCGCCGAACCACATGTGGGCCATCTCGTGGGCGATGGTGACGGCGCGGCTCTGGCGTTCGGTGTCGGTGACGGCGGAGCGGAAGACGTATTCGTCGCGGAAGGTGACGAGGCCGGGGTTCTCCATGGCGCCCGCGTTGAACTCGGGGACGAAGGCCTGGTCGTAGGAGTCGAACGGGTAGGGCTCGTCGAACTTCTCGTGGAAGCGGTCGTAGCAGGCGCGGGTGATGCCCAGGATCTCGTCGGCGTCGGCGTCCAGGTGGGGCGCGAGGGAGCGCCGGCAGTGGAGGCCGAAGGGCAGTCCGGCGTGTTCGGTGGTGACCGAGTGCCAGGGGCCCGCGGCGATCGCGGTGAGGTAGGTGGAGATGAGGGGGGTGGGCGCGATGGTCCAGTGGCCCTGCCCCGTGTGTTCGGCGATGCCGTTGCCGAGGACGGTCCAGCCTTCGGGGGCGGTGACGTCGATGGCGAAGACGGACTTCAGGTCGGGCTGGTCGAAGGCGGCGAAGACGCGCTGGACGTCGTCGAGGAACATCTGGGTGTAGACGTACGTCTCGCCGTCGGCGGGGTCGGTGAAGCGGTGCATGCCCTCGCCGGTGCGCGAGTAGCTCATGGCGGCGTCCACGTGGAGTTCGTGGGGGCCGGGGGTGAGGCCGGTGAGGGGGTAGCGGTTCCCGTCCAGCAGGGCGGGGTCCAGGGGCTGTCCGTCCAGGGTGACCGAGCGCAGGGCGGCGGGCCTGACCTCGACGAAGGTGTCACCTGCGGTGCGGGCGGTGAACCGGATGACGGCCTTGGAGTCGAAGGTCTCCTCGCCGGTGGTGAGGTCGAGGGCGATCGTGTACCGCTCCACGTCGAGGAACTGGGCTCGGGTCTGCGCTTCGTCGCGCGTCAGTACGGACATGGGGCCATGCTGCCGTACCGCTCGGGGGCTGTGCAGGGGGGTTCTCACAGGGCTGAGAGGGACCGGGGAGCAGGGCTGAGAGGGACCGGGGGGCAGGGTCCGGAGCTCCCCGGGTGTGTGCGGTGGCCGTTGCCGTCGCGCCTCGGCCGGTACGTCTTGATCTTGAGGACGCATAGCCCGAAATGCACCTAACGACCCATCACTTGGGGCGTTTTCTTCCATTTTTTAATAGTTCTCACCGTTGAAATTTGGACAAGGCGTAGTACGACCCTAAAGTCGCATCGCACACGCATTCTTCACACCTTCCCCATGCCAGGAGCGGCCGGCTCATGCAAGGCACCATCGACGGTTTCAACTACGGCGCGGTGACCCCCCTGGTGGCCTATGTGATGGCCTGCCTGGGCAGCGCGCTGGGGCTGCGCTGCACCATCCGTTCGCTGCGCAACGACAGCTCCTGGAAGCCCGGCTGGCTCGCGCTCGGCGCGGCCGCCATCGGCTCGGGCATCTGGACGATGCACTTCATCGCCATGATGGGGTTCCGCGTGGCGGAGACGCCGGTGACCTACGACCTCCAGCAGACGATCCTGAGCCTCGTGGTCGCGATCGTGGTGGTCGGCGTGGGCGTCTTCATCGTGGGGTACCGGGGGGCGACCCGTACGGCGCTGCTGTCGGCGGGGCTGATCACTGGTCTCGGGGTCGCGGGGATGCACTACATCGGCATGGCGAGCATGCGGATGAACGGCCGGCTGGAATACGACCCCGTGGCCGTCACGCTCTCCATCGTGATCGCCGTCGTCGCCGCGACCGCCGCCCTCTGGGCCGCCGTGTCGGTCAAGGGCTTCCTGCCGAGCCTCGGTGCCAGCCTGGTGATGGGGGTCGCCGTCACCGGCATGCACTACACGGGCATGAGCGGCATCTCCGTGCGGCTGCACGAGGTGCACAACTCCCAGGCGCTCACCGGGGACACCGCGGTCTCGATCGTGCTGCCGATGATGATCGGGCCCCTGATGTTCCTGCTGCTGGCAGGCGTCGTCGTGATGTTCGACCCGATCCTCGTCCTCGGCGAGGGCGACTGGTCCGCCCCGGCCGCCCGGAGCATCGGCCGCACCGCTCCGGCCACCCCGGCGGCTCCGGTCACTCCTGCGGCTCCTGCCGCCCCGGCGCCTCCTGCCGCCCCGGCCTACGACCGGCCCGCCGAGTACGGGTCGGCGTACCCGCAGAGCTACGACCGCCCCACCGGCCCGGGGACGTCATACCCGCAGGCCTACGACGCCCCCGCCGACCCTGGACCGGCGTACCCCCAGAGCTACAACCGGCCCACCGACCCCGGGACGGCGTACCCGCCGCAGCCCGGTCCCCCGTCCAACCCCTCCTGGTGACGCGGGCGGGGGTCCGTCTCAGGCCCCCGCTGCCTCGCCGTTCCCCGCTTCCTCCGCGATGCGCTCGTGGTGGCGGATGACCTCGGCGATGATGAAGTTCAGCAGCTTCTCGGCGAAGGCCGGGTCCAGGTTGGCGCTCTGCGCCAGCTGCCGCAGCCGGGCGATCTGACGGGTCTCGCGGGCCGGGTCGGCGGGCGGCAGCCGGTGGTCGGCCTTGAGGCGGCCGACCTGCTGCGTGGCCTTGAAGCGCTCGGCGAGCATATGGACGACCGCCGCGTCGATGTTGTCGATGCTCTCGCGCAGCCGGTTCAGTTCCGCCTGGACGGATGCGTCGATCTCGCTCGTACTCATGGTCAGCGAGCTTAGACGTCCGCCGTCGCGGCGCGATCACCGGCAGTCGTACGTCCGCCTCCGCAGCCCGGTCACCGCCGGTCGTACGTCCGCCGCCCCACAGCCCGGTCACGGGCGTTCGTACGTCCGCCGTCACGCCCCGATCATCGGTGGGTCGTCCGGGTCGGGCACCTGGTCGCTCCAGCCGCCGGGCACGGTGCGCCCCTGCTGTTCGCGGAAGCGTACGGGGGCGGTGCCGACGCGGCGCGCGAAGAGCCGGGAGAAGTAGGCGGGGTCCTCGTAGCCGACCCGGCGGGCGACGGCGGCGACCGGGAGATCCGTGGCGGCGAGGAGCTCCTTGGCCCGGCCCAGGCGGATGGTGAGCAGGTAGTCCTTGGGGCTGCACCCGGCGCCGCGCCGTACGGCGGTGCGCAGTTCGGCGGGGGTCATGCCGTGCTTGGCGGCGTGCTCGGCGACCGAGAGCGGCTGGTAGGCGTCGCGGGCCAGCGCCTGGAGGACCGGGTCGCCATCGGGCCCGAGGTCGGCGCGGGCGCGGCGCAGCGAGACCAGGAGCTCGTGGACGGCGGCCCCGGTCTCCACCTCCAGGAGGGGGTTGCCGCGGCGGGCGGCGCGCACGATCCGGCCGACGGCGGCGCGGGGGGCGGCGGTGTCGGAGAGCGGGATCAGGGGGCGGTCGGGCTCGATGTAGCCGAGCTCGGTGTACGTGGTGGTGGCGGGGCCGGTGAAGTCGACGAAGCTCTCGTCCCAGCCGGTGCCGGGGTCGGCGCCGTAGTGGTGCGGGGTACCGGGGGTCAGCCAGATGAGGGCGGGTGCGGTGACGGGGGTGCGGCGCCCGTCGGGGCCGCTGAACCAGCCGGTGCCGGAGTTGACGATCACGGCCACGTGGTGGTCCAGGGTGCGGGGACCGACGGTGGGCAGCGCCCCGTGTTGCAGGCCGACGCCGAGGCAGACGAGGCCGAGGCGGTGGTGGAGCGGGCTGGGGGTGAAGAAGCGCATCCAGGTGTGGTACATCGCGTCCTTCCTCTCCCTGAGCGTCCCTGAGCGTCCCTGAGCAGTGCCTTGCGTCCAATCAGCAGCGATCTTTGTCCATGGACCCGGTGCGCGCCAGGGGTGAGAGTGGTCGGACCAATTCGCCCCGGGGCCTCCGGTCGCCGGATCGCCGGGCCTCCGGTCGCCGGGCCGCCGAGTCGCCGAGTCGCCGAGTCGCCGAGTCGCCGAGTCGCCAAGCACAGGAGCGTACGAGCACCATGACCGAGTTCACCGTGGGGGACGGCCACTTCCGGCTCGACGGGAAGCCCGTACGGCTGCTGTCGGGTGCCCTGCACTACTTCCGGGTGCACGAGGAGCAGTGGGGCCACCGGCTCTCGATGCTGGCGGCGATGGGGCTGAACTGCGTCGAGACGTATGTGCCGTGGAACCTGCACGAGCCGCGCGAGGGCGTGTACCGGGATGTCGGGGCGCTGGGCCGGTTCCTGGACGCGGTACGGGAGGCCGGGCTGTGGGCGATCGTCCGCCCGGGCCCGTACATCTGTGCCGAGTGGGAGAACGGGGGGCTGCCGGTCTGGGTGACGGGCCGGTTCGGGCGGCGGGTGCGGACGCGGGACGCGGGGTACCGGGCGGCGGTGGAGCGGTGGTTCCGGGAGCTGCTGCCGCAGGTGGTGGAGCGGGAGACCGGCCGGGGCGGTCCGGTGATCCTCGTCCAGGCGGAGAACGAGTACGGGAGTTACGGCAGCGACGCAGTGTATCTGGAGTGGCTGGCGGGGCTGCTGCGGGAGTGCGGGGTGTCGGTTCCCCTGTTCACCTCGGACGGCCCGGAGGACCACATGCTGACGGGCGGGTCCGTACCCGGGCTGCTGGCGACGGCCAACTTCGGTTCAGGCGCGCGGGAGGGGTTCGAGGTGCTGCGCCGCCATCAGCCGGAGGGGCCGCTGATGTGCATGGAGTTCTGGTGCGGCTGGTTCGACCACTGGGGGGCCGAACCGGTCGTACGTGATCCGGGGCAGGCGGCCGGTGCCCTGCGGGAGATCCTGGAGTGCGGGGCTTCGGTGAACGTCTACATGGCGCACGGTGGCACGAACTTCGCGGGCTGGGCGGGGGCGAACCGTTCCGGCCCGGTGCAGGACGGGGAGCTCCAGCCGACGGTGACGTCGTACGACTATGACGCGCCGGTCGACGAGTACGGGCGGGCCACGGAGAAGTTCCGGCTGTTCCGGAAGGTGCTCCAGGAGTACGCCGAGGGCCCGCTGCCCGCGCTGCCGCCGGAGCCGGAGGGCTTGGCCGTACCGGTGCGGGCGGAGCTGGACGGATGGGCCGGGCTCAACGACGTACTGGAGGCACTGGGTGATCCGGAGGGACCGGAGCCGGGGGTGGCGCCCACCTTCGAGGAGCTGGGTGTGGACCGGGGCCTGGTGCGCTACCGGGTCGCGGTGCCGGGCCCGCGCATCCCGTATCCGCTGCGTGCGGCGGGGCTGCGGGACCGGGCGGTGGTGTACGTGGACGGGGTGCGGGCGGGGGTGCTGACCGAGGGGAACGACACGCTGCCGGAGCCGGTGGCGGGTCCGGCGGAGGTGGAGCTGTGGGTGGAGTCGCTGGGCCGGGTCAACTACGGGCCGCGCCTGGGTGAGGCGAAGGGGATCACGGGCGGGGTGCTGCACGAGCGGCAGTACCTGCACGGTGTACGGGCCCGGGGGCTGCGGCTGGACGCCTTCGAGGAGGCGGGCGCGGTGGCGGGGGTGCCGTTCGGGCCGGTGCCGGGGGTCACAGGAGGGACGGGGCTGTTCCGGGGGACGGTCACCGTCGCGGGGACGGAGGGTGTCGGTCACGCGGGGCTGCGGCTGCCCGGCTGGACGCGGGGCTTCGTCTGGGTGAACGGCTTCTGCCTGGGCCGGTACTGGTCCGCGGGCCCGCAGGAGACGCTGTACGTGCCGGGCCCGGTGCTCCGCGAGGGCGTCAACGAGGTGTGGGTGCTGGAGCTGGAGGGGGCGGGCGAGCCGTACGTGGAGCTGGGCCCGGGGGCACCCGTACGGTTGGGCACTTCCGAGCCCGGTCCGGAGGCACCCGTACAGTCCGGTACCCCCGAGCCCGGTCCGGGGGCACCCGTACCGTCGGGCACCCCCGGGGTGGTTCAGCCCTGATCACCCGCAGGGGCGCGGGTGGTGGGGACGGGCGTCAGAGCGTGGCGGCGGCTGAGGCGATGGCGGTGGCGAAGGTCGAGACCTCGGCGTAGACGCCCGGGTAGCCGGGCCGGGCGCAGCCGTAACCCCAGCTGACGATGCCGACCTGGACCCACTCATTGGCGTTGTCCTTGCGGAACATCGGGCCGCCGGAGTCACCCTGGCAGGTGTCGATTCCGCCGGTGTCGGGGTATCCGGCGCAGATCTCCTCGGCCGCGACGAAGCTGCTGCCGTAGGCGGCGCGGCAGGCGGCGTCCGAGACGAACGGGACGTTGGCCTTGAGGAGGTAGCGCTGCTGGCTGCCGCCCTCGCGGTTGGCGCCCCAGCCGGCGACGGTGAAGGTGCCCTGGTTGTACGCGGTCGTGGTGGCGATCTTGAGGGTGGGCTGGTTGATGGGCTGGGCGAGCTTGATCAGCGCCCAGTCCTTGCCGGTGCCGTTGTAGCCCGGGGCGCGCAGCACCTTGGTGGAGCGGACCTTGACGGCGTTGGGCGACTGGAGGTCGACGACGCCTCCGGTGACGGTGATCGAGGTGTTGTTGCCCGATCCGTTCACGCAGTGGGCGGCGGTGAGGACGATGTCCTGGGCGTAGAGGGAGCCGCCGCAGCCCATGGAGAGCCGGACCATGAAGGGGAACTCGCCCTGGGCGGCGCGGGATCCGCCGACGACGGGGTTGGGGGCGGCGGAGGCGGTGAGGGGCTGGAGGCCGACGGTCGCGATGGCGACGGCTGCTATGACGACGGAACATCTCTTCAGCGCACGCAGGAGCTGCTTCACGGATGTGCCTTCTTTCGTGGGGGGTTGCGGTGGGAACCGTGACGGGGCATACCAATGTGCGCCACACACCCGAACATTCGTCATGCACCCGTCAAGGCGATCCGATTATCGGGAGCCGGTGACCGCCGCCACAAGGCGCACTTTTCGGCCAGGTCCGCGGGCGGCCGTCTCCCCCTCCGCGCGGCACCCCGGCCTACAGTGGAGGTCCGTCACAGGGGAGGTCCGTCGAGGGCGGGGGTTCCCGAGGGAGCGGATGGGGGTACGGACGTGAGCAACGGCAGTCCGGGCGCACCGGTCGTCCACGGCTTTCCGCATCTGGACACGGTCCGGTCCGCGATCACCGCGCTGTACCGGCGGCTCTCCCCCGATGGCGTCCACTCCTACGGCACCAGCCTGGTCCCCTCCGACGCGGCCTTCTCCGACGCGGACGATCTCCATCTGGGCGCCCAGCGGGTGGCCCGCGCCCTGGTCCACCATCTGCATCTGCCCGACGCCCGCATGATCGTCGGCTTCCGCACGATGGAGCACGCGGCGAGTGTGGAACTGGCCGCCGGGCCGGAGTACTTCATCGAGCTCAACGACCGTTTCCGCACCCACCGCAGGGACATCGGCGCGGCGCTGGCCCACGAGATCACCCATGTCCTGCTGCACCGGCTGGGCCTGGAGTTCCCCGGCACGCGGAACAACGAGATCCTCACCGACACGGTGACCGCCTATCTCGGCGCGGGCTGGCTGCTGCTGGACGCCTTCCGGGAGGACGCCACCTCCCGGCAGAAGCTCGGCTATCTGACCCCGGAGGAGTTCGGATACGTCCTGGCCAAGCGGGCGTTGGTGTTCGACGAGGACCCCTCGCCGTGGTTCACCAGCCCGCAGGCGTACACGGCCTACACCAAGGGGCGGGCGCAGGCCCTGCACGATCTGCGCAGGCCTCCGCTGGCCGACGCCGGCTGGGCGGGGCGGCGGCGCTATGCCAAGGACCGGCGGTACGCCCGGGACCACCCCGGCACGGGCACGGACCCGGGTCTTCCGTACGCCTTCGAGACCGGCGCCGAGGGGCTGCGGGTCTCCTTCCCCTGCCCCACCTGCCACCAGCGCATCCGGCTCCCCGTCCGGGGCCGGGTCGCCGCGCGGTGCGGGCTGTGCCGCACACGACTGGAGTGCGACACGTAGGCATGGTTTCGGCCACCGTAGGCTCGAAACATGATGAACGAGCCGATCAGGGACGAACCAAGCCTGTTCGATGCGCTGTACGAGGACGATGACGCTGTCGTACGGGCGCTGCGCGCGGGTGCGCAGGCCGAGTCGAGCGATGAGGAGGGGGAGACGGCGCTCTATCTTGCGGCGGTCCAGGACCGGCCGGGAGCGGTACGGCTGCTGCTCGCGGCGGGCGCCGACCCGAACCGGGCGAGCGGCCCCGAGGCGGGTGACCTGCCGTTGTGCGGGGCGGCGTGCGGCGGGCACACCGAGGTGGTGGAGGCGCTGCTGATGGCCGGGGCGCGGCCGGATCTGCGCGAGGAGTTCGGGTTCACGGCGCTGCGCTGGGCGGTGGGGCTGGGCCACGCCTCCACGGTGAAGGTGCTGCTCGCCGGGGGCGCGGACCCGTTGCTGCCCGGTCCCCGGGGGGAGGCGATGCTGGTCCTGGCGGCGGAGCGCGGCTCGCTGCGGACGGTGCGGGCGCTGCTGGAGTACGGGGCCGGGGCGGCGGGGCAGGATGCGGTGGTGGGCGTGGCGCTGGCCGAGGCGCGGCGGCTGGCCGGCCTCGACCCGGAGCGGGAGCTGCTGCGGCGGCTGGAGGAGACGTACGGCCCCGGGCTCGACGCGGTGGTCCGGCGGGACGTGGTCGACGGCGAGGAGACGGTGACCGTGGAGCTGCTGCGGGACGGGGAGCCGATGGCGGGGGCGGACCTGCACACGGGGCACGGGGAGATCGTGGCGCTGCTGGAGGGGCGGGGGTGAACCGCGGCCCCGCCGGAGGGGGTTACGCCCGGCGCTTCTCCCACTCTGCCCGGGTGAGTACGTACTCCACCTCGCCGTGCTCCGAGCCCTCGATGGGGTCCGGCCACTCCTCGGTGTAGGCGCGGAGGAAGGTGAGCCCCGTCTTCTCCATCACCCGCCGGGACGCCGCGTTGACGGCCATGGTGTTGGCGGTGACGCGCTGCACCCCGAGGTCGGTGAACCCCTTGTCCACGAGGGCCCGTGCGCCCTCGGTGGCGTAACCCCGGCCCCAGGCGGCCCTGTTGAGCCGGTAGCCGAGCTCGACGACGGCGGGGACGTGGTCGGCCAGGGGCCGCAGCTCGAACCAGCCGAGGAAGCCCCCGGTGGCCTTCTCCTCCACGGCCCAGAACCCGCGGGTCCCGGTGCCCGGGTGGTCGTGGAGGAGCCTCGGCAGGGTCCGCTCCCGGATCTCCTCGCGGCTGACCGGGCGGCCGCCGTTGATGTACCGCATGACCTCGGGGTCGTTGTCGAGGGCGAGCAGGTGGGGGACATCGGCCCCCGTGAACGGGCGCAGGATGAGCCGGTCGGTCTCCAGGAAGGCGGGCATGCGGTGATCCTCTCCGTACGCGGCGGGGTCCCGCCACCGGACGGGCGCGGGGCTCACAGGCCCAGCGGGTGGATGCGGAAGGTCAGCCCCTCCGGGCTCCTCAGCCGGGCGCGGGGCCGGCCGCACTCCCGGGACAGGGTGACGAGGCCGCATTCGTGCGCGCAGGCCCGGGTGACGACGCCTTCCACGTCGTGCACGCCGATGGCCAGCTCCCACTGCGGTGCGGAGGCCGCTCCGTAGGGGCCCTGGGCGAATATGGCGCGGGCGAGAGGGGCGCCCGTCACCTCGGTGTAGAAGTCCCGGGCCCGCTTCGGGTCTTCGCAGACCAGGACCATACGGTGGGGGGCGGCCTCGATGTGGGGCGCACCCTTGTCCTCCTCCGGGGTCGGTACCGGCCACCCCGCGTACCCGGACGGCCGCCAGAGGGAGAAGACCGCTCCCGCCGGGTCGATCAGGGTGGCGATCCGGCCCTGGTCGCCCGCGTCGAAGGGCGGAAGGACGATCTGCGCCCCGTGCTCCGCCGCCACGGCCGTACGGGTGTCCACGTCGTCGACCGCAAGGTAGTAGGCGGTATGGGCGGGGGTGCCCGGCGGGTAGACCGGCTGGGCGAGGTCGCTGACCCCGCCGATGCGGTGGCCTCCGGCGGAGAACTTCACGGCCCGGCGCCAGTCCTCCTCGTCCACGGCGAAGTCCCAGCCGAGCACCGAGGAGAAGAAGGCTGCGGTGCCGGAGGGGTCGTGGGTCTTGAGGTCCATCCAGCAGAACTCGTTCAGGGGGCCGTGCCGCGTCATCGTGCGCTCCTCAGGTGTCCCCTGCTGGATACCGGACGCCCGGACGCCTCAGCAACCGAATAACTCCCCCCGCACGCGCCGTACGAGACCGCCGTACGAGATCGCCATAGGGGATCGCCGTACGAGACCGCCACGCAAGATCACCGTACGAGACTGCTGTGCAAGATCGCCGTACGAGATCGCTGCGCAAGGCCACGTACGAGATCGCCTACGACGCCCCGTACACCCCCTGCGCCACCTCCGCGTCCGCCAGCAGCCGCCGTACGGTCTCCCCCGCCTCGGCCGGGGATCTGCGCGCGCCCCGGTCGTCGGTGGGGCCCGGGCGCCAGCCCTCCATGACGGTGATGCGGCCCGCCTCGGCCTCGAAGACGCGGCCGGTCACCCCGTCGCTCGCGGCGGAGCCGAGCCAGACGACGAGGGGCGAGACGTTCTCGGGGGCCATCGCGTCGAACTCCCCCTCCCCCGGGGCCGCCATCGCCTCGGCGAAGGTCTGCTCGGTCATCCGGGTCCGGGCGGCCGGGGCGAGGGCGTTGACGTGGACTCCGTACCGGCCCAGTTCCGCCGCCGCCACCAGGGTGAGGGCGACGATCCCGGCCTTGGCGGCCGCGTAGTTGCCCTGGCCGACGCTGCCGAGGAGCCCGGCGCCGGAGCTGGTGTTGATCACCCGGGCGACGGGCGTGCGGCCCGCCTTGGCCTCGGCCCGCCAGTGGGCGGCGGCGTGCTTCAGGGGCAGGAAGTGGCCCTTGAGGTGGACGCGCATCACCGCGTCCCAGTCGTCCTCGTCCAGGTTGACGAGCATCCGGTCCCGGAGGAAACCCGCGTTGTTGACCAGGGTGTCGAGGTGGCCGAAGGCGTCCAGGGCGGTGGTGACCAGGGAGGCGGCGCCCTCGGCGGTGGCGATGTCCCCGTCATGGACGACCGCCTCACCGCCCGCCGCCACGATCTCCTCGACGACCCGGCGGGCGGGGCCGCCCGAGCCGCCGTCGCCGCCGGGCCCGACGCCGAGGTCGTTGACGACGACTGCCGCCCCTTCGGCTGCGAAGGCGAGCGCGTGGGCCCGGCCGAGGCCGCGTCCGGCGCCCGTGACGGCGACGACCCGGCCCGCGCAGAGCCGTCCGGTGGGGGGTGTGGTCATCGCATCTCCCGTTCGTGTGGGCCCGGTTGGCGGGCGGGGGTGTGACTGCTACCGTCCACCTAACAAATGTTTGGTGGAAAGGTAGCTGATCCTCCGATGACTGTCTCCACCGCGTCTCCGGCCGGGGCCGAGGGCGTCCGCGTCGTCACCGTCGACCACCCGCCCGTCAACGCGCTCCCCGTGCGGGGCTGGTACGAGCTGGCCGACGCCGTCCGGGCGGCGGGCCGCGACCCGGAGGTGCGCTGCGTCGTGCTGGCCGCCGCCGGGCGCGGGTTCAGCGCGGGGGTCGACATCAAGGAGTTGCAGCGCGATCCGGGGAACGCGGCGCTGATCGGCGTCAACCGGGGGTGTGCGGAGGCGTTCGAGGCCGTGTACGCGTGCGAGGTCCCGGTCGTCGCGGCCGTGCAGGGGTTCTGCCTCGGGGGCGGTATCGGCCTCGTCGGGAACGCGGACGCGATCGTGGCGGGCGAGGACGCCGTCTTCGGCCTGCCGGAGCTGGACCGGGGCGCGCTCGGGGCGGCGACCCATCTGGCCCGGCTGGTCCCGCAACACCTGATGCGGACGCTGTACTACACCTCGCGCACGGTGACGGCGGCCGAACTGCTCGCCCACGGCTCGGTCTGGCGGGTCGTGCCGGTGGATGAACTGCTGGAGAAAGCGGTGGAGTTGGCGGCCGAGATCGCCCGTAAGGACGGCCATCTGCTGCGGCTGGCCAAGGCCGCGCTCAACGGCATCGACCCCGTCGACGTACAGCGCAGCTACCGCTTCGAGCAGGGCTTCACCTTCGAGGCGAGCCTGTCCGGGACCGCCGGCCGGGTCCGTGACACCTTCGGCAAGGAGGCCTGAGAGATGACCGACCGGCCCGCCGCCGCCCGCGACAAGACCATGACACCCGAGGAGGTCGTCGCCCGGCTGGAGAGCGGCATGACCATCGGCATCGGCGGCTGGGGTTCGCGCCGCAAGCCGATGGCCCTGGTCAGGGCGTTGCTCCGCTCCCCCGTCACCGATCTGACGGTGGTCTCCTACGGTGGCCCGGATGTCGGCCTGCTCGCGGCGGCGGGCCGGATCTCCCGCCTGGTCACGGCGTTCGTGACGCTCGACTCGATCCCGCTGGAGCCGCACTACCGGGCGGCCCGGCAACGGGGGGCGTTCGCGCTGACGGAGATCGACGAGGCGATGTTCATGTGGGGGCTGCACGCGGCCGCCAACCGGCTGCCGTTCCTGCCGGTGCGGGCGGGGCTCGGATCCGATGTGATGCGGGTCAACCCCGAGCTGCGGACGGTGACTTCACCGTACGAGGACGGGGAGGAGTTCGTCGCGGTACCGGCCCTGCGGATGGACGCGGCGCTGGTCCACCTGAACCGGGCGGACCGGCTGGGCAACGGCCAGTATCTGGGCCCCGACCCGTACTTCGACGATCTGTTCTGCGAGGCGGCGGACACGGCGTACGTCTCCTGCGAACGGCTGGTGGACACAGCGGAGTTGACGGGGGAGTCCGGCGCGGCCCCGCAGACGCTCCTGATCCGGCGGCACTCCGTCACGGGGGTCGTCGAGACGCCGGGCGGCGCGCACTTCACCTCGTGCGTTCCCGACCATCCGCGCGACGAGCCGTTCCAGAAGGCGTATGCGGCTGCGGCGGCGGACCCGGCGGCCTGGGCGGAGTTCAGTGCGCGCTTCCTGCCTCCGGACGGCGACGAGAAGGGCTACCAGCAGGCGGTCCGCACCTGGCACGAGGAGCAGAAGTGAACACACCCGGCACTGTTGCCGCGACCCGCGCCGAGTACTGCGTGATCGCCTGTGCGGAGGCCTGGCTCGGTGACGGGGAGGTGCTGGCCAGCCCGATGGGCGCGGTCCCGTCCATCGGCGCCCGGCTGGCCCGGCTGACCTTCGCCCCCGAACTCCTGCTCACGGACGGCGAGTCGACGATCGTCGGCCCGGACGGCGAGACGGAGGGCTGGCTCCCCTACCGCAAGCACCTCGCCCTGGTCACCGGCGGCAGGCGGCACGTGATGATGGGCGCGAGTCAGATCGACCGGTTCGGCAACCAGAACATCTCCTGCATCGGCGACTGGGAGCAGCCTGCCCGCCAGCTCCTGGGAGTGCGCGGAGCACCGGTCAACACCCTCAACAACCCGGTGAGTTACTGGATCCCCCGGCACTCGCCCCGGGTCTTCGTCGAGCGGGTCGACATGGTCTGCGGGGTCGGCCACGACAACGCGCGGGCGGCGGGCCCTTCGGCCACGCGCTTCCACCGCATCCCTCAAGTCATCAGTGATCTGGGGGTGTTCGACTTCGCGACCCCGGACCGTTCGATGCGGCTGGCCTCGGTCCACCCGGGCGTCACGGTGGCCATGGTCCGCGAAGCGACGGGCTTCGCGCTGACGGTCCCCGACGCGGTCCCGTACACCCGGGACCCCTCCCCCGCCGAACTCGCCCTGATCCGCGAGGTCATCGACCCCTCGGCCACCCGCGACCGTGAGGTACGGCCCTGATGCGCACGGCGTTCACCGACCTCGCGGGCGTCCGGTACCCGATCGTGCAGACGGGGATGGGCTGGGTCTCCGGCCCGCGTCTGGTCACGGCGACCGCGCGGGCGGGGGCGCTCGGCATCCTGGCCTCCGCGACCATGACCCCGGACCAACTGCGGTCCGCCGTACGGGAGGTGAAGTCCCGGACGGACGACCCGTTCGGCGTGAACCTGCGCGCGGACGCCGGGGACGCGCGGGAGCGGGTGCGGATCATCGTCGAGGAGGGCGTACGGGTGGCGTCGTTCGCGCTCGCCCCGTCGCGGGAGCTCATCGCGGAGCTGAAGGACGCGGGTGTGGTGGTCGTCCCGTCGGTGGGGGCCCGGCGCCATGCGGAGAAGGTCGCGGCCTGGGGCGCGGACGCGGTGATCGTGCAGGGCGGCGAGGGCGGCGGCCACACGGGGGACGTGGCGACGACGGTGCTGCTGCCGCAGGTGGTCGACGCGGTGGACATCCCGGTGGTCGCGGCGGGCGGTTTCCACGACGGGCGCGGGCTGGTGGCGGCGCTGGCGTACGGGGCGGCGGGCGTCGCGATGGGCACCCGGTTCCTGCTGACCTCGGAGTCGACGGTGCCGGATGCGGTGAAGGCCCGATATCTGGCGGCCACGGTCAGGGACATCACCCTGACGAGGGCCGTGGACGGGCTGCCGCACCGGATGCTCCGTACGGAGATGGTGGCGGAGCTGGAGGGTGCGGGCCGCCTGCGCTCACTGGCACGGGCGGTGCGCCGGGCGTCCCGCTTCCGCCGGATCTCCGGCCTGAGCTGGCCGGGCATGGTGCGGGACGGCTTGGCACTGCGGCACGGAAAGGAGCTGACCTGGAGCCAGGTGCTGCTGGCCGCGAACACGCCGATGCTGCTGAGGGCGGCCATGGTGGACGGCCGCACGGATGTCGGCATCATGGCGTCGGGCCAGGTGGCGGCCCTGATCGAGGACCTGCCGAACGTGGCGGAGCTGGTGACCCGGATCATGCGGGAGGCGGACGAGGCGTTGGCGGCCCTGCCCGGCCGTTGACGAAGCTCTGGCAGCCCTGCCCGGCCGTCGACGAAGCTCTGGTGGCCCTGCCCGGCCGACCAGGGGCCGGGCCCGCACATCACGTCCCGGGCGGCAAAATCCAGCCCGTCCGGCGCTTGAGGACACCCACGTTGTCCGGCGACCGGGGCGGGGCCCTTCGGGGCTCTGCCCCGGACCGACCCCGGTCCTCGATCGCCGGACGGCTGAAGGTGGTCCCGGTCCTCCATGCCCGGACGGGCTCAAACGGTCCCCGGACGGGCTTGAAGCGGCCGCCCTTACGCGGCCCGACGCCCCCGCGCAGGAGCGCCGGAACGCCCCGTACCCCGGGACTCGCCACCGGAACGGCCCGCGCCACCACCGGACGCGCCACCCGCACCGGACCCACGCCGCCCCCGCCCCCGGCTCCCGGAGCGCACCGCGCCCCCGCCGGAGCCGGCCGAACCCGAACCGCCCGACCGCGTCCGCTGCTTCGGCGGAGTCGGCTGCGGGACCTCGACGACGATCGCGATCCCGGAGGGCTCACGCGCCCCCGTGATCCGGGACAGCTCCTCGTCGCTGGAGGTGACCCGCGTGGTGCGCGGCGCGATGCCCGCGTCCTGCATCAGCCGGGTCATCTCCCGCTTCTCCTCGGGCAGCACCAGCGTGACGACGCTGCCGGACTCCCCGGCGCGGGCCGTACGGCCGCCCCGGTGGAGGTAGTCCTTGTGGTCGGTCGGCGGGTCCACGTTGACGACGAGGTCGAGGTCGTCGACATGGATGCCCCGGGCCGCCACGTTGGTCGCGACGAGCGCCGTGACCTGGCCGTTCTTGAACTGGTCCAGGGTCCGGTTGCGCTGCGGCTGGGAGCGCCCGCCGTGCAGGGCGGCCGCCCGTACCCCGCTGGCGAGCAGCCGCTTGGCGAACCGGTCGGCGGCACGCTTGGTGTCGACGAACATGATCACGCGGCCGTCCCGGGCGGCGATCTTCGTGGCGACGGCCTTCTTGTCCGTCTCGTCCAGGACGTGGAGCACATGGTGCTCCATCGTGGTGACCGCACCGGCGGACGGGTCGACGGAGTGCACGACCGGGTCGGTGAGGAACATCTTGACGAGGCGGTCGATGTTCTTGTCCAGGGTCGCGGAGAACAGCATGCGCTGCCCGTCCGCCTCGACCTGCTTCAGCAGGGCGACGACCTGCGGCATGAAGCCCATGTCGGCCATCTGGTCGGCCTCGTCGAGGACGGTGATGGAGACCTGGTCCAGCCGGCAGTCGCCACGCTCGATGAGGTCCTTGAGCCGGCCCGGCGTGGCGACGAGCACTTCGGCGCCGCGCCGCAGGGTGGCGGACTGCTTGGTGATCGACATGCCGCCGACGACCGTGGCGAGCCGCAGGTTCACGGAGGTGGCGTACGGGGTCAGCGCGTCGGTGACCTGCTGGGCCAGCTCACGGGTGGGGACGAGGACCATGGCCAGCGGGGCGCGCGGCTCGCTGCGGCGCCCGGCGGTGCGGGCCAGCAGGGCCAGGCCGAAGGCGAGGGTCTTGCCGGAGCCGGTGCGGCCACGGCCGAGGATGTCCCGGCCGGCCAGCGAGTTCGGCAGGGTCGCGCCCTGGATCGGGAACGGCTCGGTGACGCCCTGCGCGGCGAGGGTCTTCAGCAGCGCGGCGGGCATGTCGAGGTCGGCGAAGGCCTCGACGGCGGGCAGTGCGGGGGTCACCGTCTCCGGCAGGGCGAACTCGCCCTGCGGCGGGGTGGCACGGCGGCGGGCCGGAGCCTTGCCACGGGCGGCGCCGCCGCCACGGTTGCCCGACGGGGCCTGCGCCGCAGCGCCCTGTCCCCGGCCACGGGCCGGGCGGGAGCGGGGGGTACGGTCCTGGCGTTCGAAGCGAGTCATACGGAATTGCCCTCCTGGGGATTCCTGGGCAACTGCGGATTCGGATGACTGCCGATGTGCTTGTCCGACCGCTTGTCGTGCGCCCCCAGGATGCGCGCACAAAGCGGGTGGTGGATCGGACAGCTCAAACCTCGGACAGCACAAACCGGGGCCCGCACCTTCACGGTGCGAGCCCCGGTCAGCGAGGTACGCGTCGCGGCAATTAGGCCGGGACGATGTTCTCCGCCTGCGGGCCCTTCTGGCCCTGCGTGACGTCGAAGGAGACCTTCTGGCCCTCCTGGAGCTCACGGAAGCCCGAGGTGGCGATGTTGGAGTAGTGGGCGAAGACGTCGGCGCCGCCGCCGTCCTGCTCGATGAAGCCGAAGCCCTTTTCCGAGTTGAACCACTTCACGGTGCCGGTGGCCATGTCATTCTCCTAAAACAGGTGCAGTGCCGAGAATCCGCACTTTACGGATTCCAAGTCGCCGCATTGAGCCCCATCCGGAGAAAGCCGGAAAACAATAAAGCGCCTGAGGAAGCATTCCCGTCAGGCGCACATAAAGTTCATGGGTACCAAAACTGCAACGGGAACACCGTAGCACGTCCTCTCCTCGCGCGGCGTGACGCACCACACGGCGGGAGGGAAAACTTGGCTGACCAGAGGGGGTACGGCCGGTGTCGCCCGGGTGATCCGCCCCGGGCGCCCGGGGGTCGTCAGAGGCGCTCCACGATGGTCACATTGGCCTGTCCGCCGCCCTCGCACATGGTCTGGAGCCCGTAGCGGCCCCCGGTGCGTTCCAGTTCGTGCAGGAGGGTCGTCATCAGCTTGGCTCCCGTCGCGCCCAGCGGGTGGCCGAGAGCGATCGCCCCGCCGTTGACGTTGACGCGTTCCGGGTCCGCGCCGGTCTCCTTCAGCCAGGCGAGGACGACCGGCGCGAAGGCCTCGTTGATCTCGACGAGGTCGATGGCGTCGATGGTGAGGCCGGTCTTCTTGAGGGCGTACGCGGTGGCGGGGATCGGGGCGGAGAGCATCCGGATCGGGTCCTCTCCCCGTACGGAGAGGTGGTGGACGCGAGCGCGTGGCGTGAGGCCGTGTTCGGCGACGGCCCGCTCCGAGGCGATGAGCAGGGCGGCGGCCCCGTCGGAGACCTGGGAGGAGCAGGCGGCGGTGATCGTGCCACCGGGCAGGACGGGGGCGAGGGCGGCCATCTTCTCCAGGGTGGTGTCGCGGCGCGGCCCCTCGTCGGCGGTGACGTCCCCGTACGCGACGGTCTCGCGGGTGAAGCGGCCCTCGTCGATGGCGCGGACGGCCCGGCGGTGGGAGGTGAGGGCGAACTCCTCCATGCCCCGGCGGTTGATCCCCCACTTCTCGGCGATGAGCTGGGCGCCGTGGAACTGGTTGACGGGCGCGTCGCCGTACCGGGCGCGCCAGCCCGCGCTGCCCGCGTACGGGCCCTCGGTGAGGCCGAGGGGTTCGGCGGCCTGCCGGGAGGCGAAGGCGATGGGGATCTGGGTCATGTTCTGCGTGCCGCCCGCCACCACCAGGTCCTGGGTGCCGGACAGCACGCCCTGGGCCGCGAAGTGCAGGGCCTGCTGGGAGGAGCCGCACTGCCGGTCGATGGTGACGCCCGGGACCTCCTCGGGCAGTCCGGCGGCCAGCCATGACGTACGGGCGATGTCCCCGGCCTGCGGTCCGACGGTGTCCAGGCAGCCGAAGACGACGTCCTCCACGGCCGCCGGGTCGACGCCCGCGCGCCTGACGAGCTCCTTCAGGACGTGGGCGCCGAGGTCGGCGGGGTGGACGGCCCCGAGGCCCCCCTTGCGCCGTCCGACGGGTGTCCGTACCGCTTCGACGATGTAGGCCTCGGCCATGGCTTCTGCTCCTCAAGGGGTGACTCGTACAAAGAGGTGGCTAGATACGCAGGGCGATCCCGTCCAGCACCATCGAGAGGTACTGACGGGCGATCTCCTCGGGGCTGTGGTGTCCGCCGGGCCGGTACCAGGAGGCCGCGACCCAGACGGTGTCGCGGACGAAGCGGTAGGTGAGGCGGATGTCCAGGTCGTCGCGGAAGGTGCCTTCGGCGACGCCGCGTTCCAGGGTGCCGAGCCAGGCCTTCTCGAACTTGACCTGCGAGTCGGCGAGGTAGGCGAAGCGCGGCTGGGTGGCGAGGTGCCTGGACTCCTTCTGGTAGATCGCGACGGCGGGACGGTGCCGGTCGATCTCCCGGAAGGACTCGGTGACGAGTGCCTCGATGGTCTCGCGGGGGCCGAGTCCGGCCGCCAGGACGGCGTCGTACCCCTGCCAGAGCTCGTCGAGGAAGGTGGAGAGGATCTCGTCGACCATCGATTCCTTGGAATCGAAGTGGTAGTAGAGGCTGCCGGCGAGCATCCCCGCCTCGTCCGCGATGCGGCGGACGGTGGTGGCGTTGTATCCCTGGGCGGCGAAGACCTCGGCGGCGGTGGCGAGGAGTTCGCGGCGCCGTTCGGGGGTGGGGGTCACCTGGGGCTTCTTCTTGGTAGGCACCCCGCCATTGTCCGCCCGCCGCCCGTGCGCCTACGCCTACGCATGCTGGCTGCTGACGGGGACGACCTCGCCGGTCATGTACGAGGAGTAGCCGCTCGACAGGAAGACGATCACGTTGGCGATCTCCCAGGGCTCGGCGTACCGGCCGAAGGCCTCCTTCCCGGTGAGTTCGGCGAGCAGTTCGGCGGAGGTGACCTTGGCCAGGTGGGGGTGCATGGCGAGGCTGGGGGCGACGGCGTTGACGCGTACGCCGTAGTCGGCCGCTTCGAGGGCGGCGCAGCGGGTGAGGGCCATGACGCCCGCCTTGGCGGCGGCGTAGTGGGCCTGGCCGCGCTGGGCGCGCCAGCCGACGACGGAGGCGTTGTTGACGATCACGCCTCCGGTACCGGCGGCCTTGAGGGAGCGCAGGGCGGCGCGGGTACAGCGGAAGGTGCCGTTCAGGGTGACATCGAGGATCTTCGTCCACTGGTCGTCGGTCATCTCGGTGAGTTCGGCGGTGCCGCCGAGCCCCGCGTTGTTGACGACGATGTCGAGGCGGCCGTGGGCGGCTTCGGCGTGGGCGAAGAGCGCCCGCACCTGGTTCTCGTCGGTGACATCGCAGGTCAGGGCGGTGACGCGGTCGGCACCGAACTCTTCGGCGAGGGCGTGCGCGCTCTCCTTCAGCCGCCGGGCATGGGCGTCGCCGATGACCACACGGGCGCCCTCCTCCAGGAAGCGGCGGGCGGTGGCGCCGCCGATCCCGGCCCCGGCGGCGGCGGTGACGACGGCGGTGCGGCCGGTCAGCAGTCCGTGTCCCGGCAGGTAGTCCGGTGCGCTCATCGGCTCATCCCCCGGCTTCTCGACGACCTCGGGACCGTACGTTAACCTACCAAACACTTGTTAGGGAACGGCTCCGCCGAAGACAGCCTCACGGAAGGCAGAGCGCTCATGGATCTGGCGCAGACGGCACGGACCGAGGCGCTGCGGGCCGAGGCGCGGCAGTGGCTGCGCGCCCATGTACCCGCCCGCCCGCTCCCCTCCCTGGAGACGGCCGAGGGCTTCGCCGCGCACCGGGAGTGGGAGGCGGAGCTGTACGGGGGCGGGTGGTCGGTCCCCTCCTGGCCCGAGGAGTACGGGGGCCGGGGCGCGGATCTCTTCGGGTGGCTGGCGTTCGAGGAGGAGTACTGGGCGGCGGGCGCGCCGGGCCGGGTCTCGCAGAACGGGATCAGCCTCCTCGCCCCGACCCTCTTCGACCACGGCACCGCCGAGCAGCGCGCCCGGGTGCTGGAGCCGATGGCGCGCGGCGAGGTGATCTGGGCGCAGGCCTGGTCGGAGCCGGAGGCCGGTTCGGACCTGGCGGCGCTGCGTTCGCGGGCGGTGCGTACGGAGGGCGGCTGGCTGCTGTCGGGGCAGAAGACCTGGTCCTCGCGGGCGGCGTTCGCGGACCGGGCGTTCGGGATCTTCCGTACGGACCCGGGGGCGGAGAAGCCGCACCAGGGGCTCACGTACCTGATGTTCGGCCTGCGCGACCCCGGGGTCACGGTGCGCCCCATCGGACGGCTGGACGGGAAGCCCGCCTTCGCCGAGATCTTCCTGGACGAGGTCTTCGTACCGGACGAGGACGTCATCGGGGAGCCGGGCCGGGGCTGGCGCATCGCCATGTCGGCCACCGGCAACGAGCGCGGCCTCACCCTCCGCTCCCCCGGCCGCTTCCTGGCCGCCGCCGACCGGCTGACGGCCCTGTGGCGGGAGGCCGGGGACCCCGGGGACACCGCCGTACGGGACCGGGTGGCGGACGCGGTGATCGGGGCGCGGGCCTACCGGCTGTTCACGGCCGCCTCCGCGTCCCGCTTCGCGGCGGGGGCGGCGCTCGGGGCGGAGTCCAGCCTGAACAAGGTGTTCTGGTCCAGCTTCGACATCGCGCTGCACGAGACCGCGCTCGATCTGCTCGGCCCGGACGCGGAGGCGGCGGACGGGGCGTGGGCGGAGGGGTACGTCTTCGCGCTGGCGGGCCCCGTCTACGCGGGGACCAACGAGATCCAGCGCGACATCATCGCCGAGCGGCTGCTCGGCATGCCGAAGGGACGGCGCTGATGCGCTTCCTCCTCACCGACGAGCAGCGGGAGTTCGCCCGCTCCCTGGACGCGCTGGCGACGGCGGCCGACACCCCCGCTGCCGTACGGGCGTGGGCCGCCGGGGACCACGGTCCGGGGCTGGCCCTGTGGCGGCGGCTGGCGGAGGCGGGGGTGTTCGCGCTGGCGGTCCCGGAGGCGTACGGGGGTGTCGGCCCGCTCCCCGTGGAGGTGGCCGTGGCCTGCGTGGAGCTGGGCCGCCACGGGGTGCCGGGGCCGGTGGTGGAGAGCGTGGCGGCGGGGGTGCTGCTGGGCGGGGTGGGCGGTCCGGTGGCCAAGGAGTGGCTGCCGAGGATCGCGGGCGGTACGGGGGTGGTGTCGCTGGCCATGGAGGGGTATGGGCCGTACGCGCTGGACGCGGATGTGGCGGACGCGGTGTTCACGGTGACCGGGGACGAACTGCGCCTCACGCGGGGGGCCGTGGAGCGGACGCCCTCCGTGGACCCGGCGCGGCGGCTCTTCCGCCCGGCGCCGGGCGGCGAGCTGGTGGCGGCCGGGGCGCGGGTGCACGAGGCGGCGCGGGCGGCGGGCACCTGGGCCGCCTTCGCGACGGCGGCCCAGGCACTCGGCTGCGGCGAGGAGCTGCTGCGGGCGACGGTGGCGTACGTCAAGCAGCGCACCCAGTTCGGTGTGCCCGTCGGCTCCTTCCAGGCGGTCAAGCACCGCCTCGCGGACACCCTGCTCGGCCTGGAGTTCGCGCGCCCGCTGCTGTACGGGGCGGCGGCGGAGCTGGCCGATGGCGCACCCGAGGCCGGGGCGGCGGTCGCGGCGGCGAAGGTGGCGGCGGGCGAGGCGGGGTACGCGGCGGCCCGCACCGCGCTGCAACTGCACGGTGCGGTGGGGTACACCGAGGAGCTGGACCTGGCCTGGTGGCTGCGCCGGGCCCGGCCGCTGCGGGACGCGTGGGGGACGCCGTCGGCGTGCCGGGCGCGGGTGCTTGAGGGGTGAGCGGAGCAGGCCTGCACGCCGGGGTCAGTCCGCCTCCGGCCTCCGGACCGGCGTCACTTCCGGCGTACCGTACGCAGCGGCTGTCCCGGCCGCCACGACTCGATGACCAGGAAGTCGCCGTCCAGCCCGATGCGGACCACCTCGGTCAGCTCCGCCCGGAAGAGATGGAACGGCTGGGGCGGGTCGGCGTCCTCGATGACGCGGGCCAGGAACTCCGGGTCGGTGACCTCCACGGCCCGGCCGCTGACGCGGACATCGCCGTCGGCCATCTCGGCGTCGGGCCCCGGGTTGGCGTGGAACGCGAAGCGCGGGTCGCGGCGCAGGTCCAGGGCCTTGCGGGAGTCCGGCATCATGCCGAGCAGCAGCTCGTCGAAGCGGAAGTCGGCCTCCAGGCCGGTGACGCGGGGCGAGCCGTCCGCGCGCAGGGTGGCGAGGACATGGTGCTTGTAGAGCTGGAAGCGCCGGCGCACGGTGTCGGCGAAGACGGGCTCGGCGGCGGCGAAGACGCCCCAGGAGACAGGTGAGGAAGGAGAGGAAGGAGAGGAAGGAGAGGAAGGCGAGGAAGGCGAGGGAGAAGACGTCATGGGCGCCATCGAACACCCGATACCCGACACCTTCTGTCCGGTATCGCCGACCGGCTCCGCCCGGTCACACGTCCGAGAACGTGATCACCACCGCCTGGCCCATCGTCCGCAGCACTCCGGGCGACGCGTCCTCGGCCAGCACCGCGTCGTAGCGGTCGAGCCGGATGTCCGTACCGTCGAGCACGGCCCCGTCGTCCAGGGAGAGGGCGAGGACCGCGCCGCCCGGGGGTGCCATCAGGCGTACGGTGCCGCAGACGACGGCGGTCTCCGCCCGCGTACGCCCCCTGCGGTACATCACGTTGAGGTTGACGACCGGTCCGGCCAGCAGGAAGCCCTCGGTCGGGCGGTCGCCGGGGAAGTCGTGCGGCCACAGAGGTTCGTCGACGATGTGGTGTTCGCCGCCGACGACGAGGTCCATGCCCGCGCCCTCGACGACGGTCAGGGTGCGGTCGATGCCGGGGAAGAGGGAGAACGGACCGTCGGCGGTGACATCCGCGAGGCTCACCCGCCAGTCGAACGCGTCGGTGCCTCCGGGAGCGGCCGCCACCTCGCGGGTGAGCCCGCCGCCGTTCTTCCAGGGGACGGGCTCACGGTCGGCGGCGCGCAGGACACGGACGCTCATCGGACGATCCCCTGGGCCTCGGCGGCGGCCAGCCAGTGCGGGAACTCCGCCACCAGCCGGTCGTAGAGTTCGGCGTCCGGGACCTTGCGGGGGTCGGGTCCGGCGTGGAAGTACCCGGCGTTGTCGACCGCCCGCTTGGCGGGGACGGCCAGCTCGTCGAGCTTGCGCAGGAAGTCGAACTGGGTGCTGCGGGTGTCGCCGAAGCCGATGAACTGCCAGAACAGCGGCAGCTTCGCGGCCTTGCAGAGGTAGCGCTCGGCGGCGAGCTTGCTGGTGGGCCCGCCGTCCGTCTGGAAGACGACCAGGGCGGGCGCGGTGGAGCCGCTGTCGAGGTAGTGGTCGATGACGGCGTCCATGGCGAGGTGGTAGTTCGTGCGGCCCATGTGCCCGAGGTTCGCCACGATCTTGTCGATGATCCCGTGGTGGTCGCTCAGCCCGGCCTCCCCGAACCCGTCGATGCCGGTGGAGAAGAACACCACGGGGACGCGCCCGTCGTCGTCGAGGTGGGCCGAGAGGCCCAGCACCTGGTCGGCCAGGGCCTGGACGCTGCCGTCCTTGTAGTACTCGCGCATCGAGCCGGAGTAGTCGAGCACGAGGTAGACGGCCGCCCGCCGGCCGTTCAGCCCGTGCTTGGCCAGCGAGACCCCGGCGCTCTTGTAGAGGCTGACGAGACCGGGAGCCGTCTCCTGGACCTTGCTCAGGCTGATGGCCGGGCCGGTGCCCACGGCCGTGTTCGAACCGTGCATGACGGCCCCCCGTTCTCCGTACTGCTCTCCGTACCGCGGACTGCGGACCTTGAGGGTAGGTCACCGCCCGGCCCCCGGTCCGTGGGTCCTTCACACCCGTTCGCTATCTTGATCGCCGCCGCCCACACCGGCCCCGCAACGCACTTCCCAGTGAAACAGTGAAGGAGCCGGTCATGGAGGCCGCCGCCACCACGTGTTACCGCCATCCGTCGTACGAGACGTATGTGCGCTGCACCCGCTGCGAGCGCACCATCTGCCCGGACTGCATGCACGAGGCCGCCGTCGGCTACCACTGCACGGAGTGCGTGAAGGAGGGGCACCGTTCGGTACGGCGGGCCCGGACGGTGTTCGGCGGGGCGGTGTCCGGGGCGATGGCTCCGGTGGTGACGTACGTCCTGATGGCGCTCAACGTGCTCGCCTACATCGGCGAGGTGGTCCGGCCCGAGATCGTGGACCGGTTCGCGGTGCTCGGTGCCGTACTCACCGGGCCGGACGGCGAGCAGTACTACTACCGGGGCGAGTCGTTCCCCGGGTACGAGCTGTCGGGGATCGCGGACGGCGAGTGGTACCGGCTGGTGACCGGGGCGTTCCTGCACCTGCCGCCGGACACCTCGTTCGGGGTGATGCACCTGCTGTTCAACATGTTCGCCCTGTGGAACATCGGCCGGGCGGTGGAGGGGCAGCTCGGCCGGGCCCGTTATCTGGCGCTGTATCTGCTGGCGGCGGTGGGCGGTTCGGTCGCCGTGTATCTGCTGGCGCCGGACACGTCCACCGTCGGCGCCTCGGGTGCGGTGTTCGGGCTGGCCGCCGCGTACTGGGTCATCAACCGGCGGCTGGGCCATGACATGGCGGCGGTCAACCGGTTCATGGCGGGGTTCCTGCTCTGGATGGTGCTCTCGGCCCTGTTCACCTCGTGGCAGGGGCACCTGGGCGGGCTGCTGACCGGGGCGCTGGTGACGTACGGGCTCGCCTACGCCCCGGCGAGGCTGCGGACCTGGCCGGTCCAGCTCGCGGGCGGGGTGGTGCTGCTGGGTCTGTTCGCGGTGGCGGTGGCGGTGCAGACCTCGGCGCTGACGGGCGGCGGGGTCTGAGAGAGCCGGCCGGTCGGACGTAACACCGGGCCGAACCGGCTCCGGACCCGACCGGCCCCGGACGCGCCACGGCGCCCACTGAGTCCGGTCGGGGACAGGCGGGCGCCGCGTTCAGTTCCGTACGCCGTTGTACGGGACGTATCTGGGGGCTCACCCCCGGGCCGCGTGGGCCCAGGGGGAACCCGGGTGGTGCTCAGACCAGCAGGGCGCGGTCCGTCGGGCGGACCGGGGCCGGCAGGGCGCTGGTCCCGGTCAGGAAGCGGTCCACTCCGCGGGCGGCGGAGCGGCCCTCGGCGATCGCCCAGACGATCAGCGACTGGCCGCGTCCCGCGTCACCGGCGACGAAGACGCCGTCGACGTTGGTCGCGTAGTGCTCGTCGCGGGCGACGTTGCCGCGCTGGTCGAGCTCCAGGCCGAACTGCTGGACCAGACCGTTGGACTGGTCGGTTCCGGTGAAGCCCATGGCGAGGGTGACGAGCTGCGCGGGAAGGCGCCGCTCGGTGCCGGGCTTCTGCTCCAGCTTACCGTCCTTGAACTCGACCTCGACCAGGTGGAGGGCAGCCACGTTTCCGTCCTCGTCCCCCTCGAAGTGGGTGGTGGAGACGGAGTAGACCCTCTCGCCGCCCTCCTCGTGCGCGGAGGTGACCTTGTAGAGCATCGGGAAGGTCGGCCAGGGCTGGTTGGCGTTCCGCTCCTCGCCCGGCTTCGGCATGATCTCCAGCTGGGTGACGGAGGCCGCGCCCTGGCGGTGGGCGGTGCCCACGCAGTCGGCTCCGGTGTCGCCGCCGCCGATGACGACGACGTGCTTGCCGCCCGCGTGGATCGGGGCGACGGTCAGGTCGCCCTCCTGCACCTTGTTGGCGAGCGGCAGGTACTCCATCGCGAAGTGGACGCCGTTCAGCTCGCGGCCGGGGACCGGCAGGTCGCGGGAGACGGTGGCACCGGCCGCGATGACGACCGCGTCGTAGCGGCGGCGGAGCTTGGCGGCGTCGATGTCCTGGCCGATCTCCACCCCCGTACGGAACTTGGTGCCCTCCAGTCGCATCTGCTCGATGCGGCGGTTGATGTGCGACTTCTCCATCTTGAACTCGGGGATGCCGTAGCGGAGGAGGCCCCCGATGCGGTCCGCGCGCTCGTAGACGACGACGGTGTGACCGGCCCGGGTCAGCTGCTGGGCGGCGGCGAGACCCGCCGGGCCCGAGCCGATGACCGCGACGGTCTTGCCGGAGAGGCGCTCGGGCGGCTGCGGGGTGACGTCGCCGCTGTCCCACGCCTTGTCGATGATGGAGACCTCGACGTTCTTGATGGTGACGGCCGGCTGGTTGATGCCGAGGACGCACGCCGACTCGCAGGGGGCCGGGCAGAGCCGCCCGGTGAACTCCGGGAAGTTGTTCGTGGCGTGCAGCCGCTCGGAGGCGGCGGTCCAGTCCTCGCGGTAGGCGTAGTCGTTCCACTCGGGGATGAGGTTTCCGAGCGGGCAGCCGTTGTGGCAGAACGGGATGCCGCAGTCCATGCAGCGGCCGGCCTGCTTGCTGATGATCGGGAGCAGCGAGCCCGGAACGTAGACCTCGTTCCAGTCCTTGACGCGCTCGGCCACGGGGCGGGTCTGGGCGACCTCGCGTCCGGTGGTCAGGAAGCCCTTGGGGTCAGCCATTGGTCGCCGCCTCCATCATCTTCTCGGTGGTCTCCTGCTCGGAGAGACCGGCGAGCTCAGCGGCGTCCTTGGCGGCGAGCACTGCCTTGTACGTGGACGGGATGATCTTGCTGAAGCGGGTCACGGCGGTGTCCCACTCGGCCAGGAGCTTCCCGGCGACGGTGGAGCCGGTCTCCTCCTGGTGGCGGCGCACCACGTCGTGCAGCCACCGCTGGTCGGTGTCGGTGAGCTCCTCGACGGCGCCGAGGTTGCCCACGTTGACGTTGTCGCGGTTCAGGTCGATGACGTACGCGACACCGCCCGACATACCGGCGGCGAAGTTCCGTCCGGTCTCGCCGAGGACGACGGCGTGGCCGCCGGTCATGTACTCGCAGCCGTGGTCGCCGACGCCTTCGGAGACGACGAGCGCGCCGGAGTTACGGACGCAGAAGCGCTCGCCGGTACGGCCACGCAGGAAGAGTTCGCCGCCGGTCGCTCCGTAGCCAATGGTGTTGCCCGCGATGGTGGAGTACTCGGCGAGGTGGTCGGCGCCCCGGTCGGGGCGGACGACGACCCGGCCGCCGGAGAGGCCCTTGCCGACGTAGTCGTTGGCGTCGCCCTCCAGGCGCAGGGTGACCCCGCGCGGCAGGAAGGCGCCGAAGGACTGGCCTGCCGAGCCGGTGAAGGTGATGTCGATGGTGTTCTCGGGCAGGCCCGCACCGCCGAACTTCTTGGTCACCTCGTGGCCGAGCATGGTGCCGACCGTGCGGTTGATGTTGCGGATGGCGACCTGGGCCCGGACCGGCTGGGCGGCCTCGGGGCTGTCGGCGCCGAGCGCGTCGGCGGCCAGCTTGATCAGCTGGTTGTCGAGCGCCTTCGTCAGCCCGTGGTCCTGCTCGACGATTCGGTGGCGGACCGCGCCCTCGGGCAGCTCGGGGACGTGGAAGAGCGGGGTGAGGTCGAGGCCCTGTGCCTTCCAGTGGGTGATGGCCCGGTCCTTGTCGAGGATCTCGGCGTGGCCGACGGCCTCCTCGATGGAGCGGAAGCCCAGCTCGGCGAGGATCTCGCGGACCTCTTCGGCGATGAACTCGAAGAAGTTGACGACGTACTCGGCCTTGCCGGAGAACCGGTCGCGCAGGACCGGGTTCTGGGTGGCGATGCCGACCGGGCAGGTGTCCAGGTGGCAGACGCGCATCATGACGCAGCCGGAGACGACGAGCGGCGCGGTCGCGAAACCGAACTCCTCGGCGCCGAGGAGGGCGGCGATGACGACGTCACGGCCGGTCTTGAGCTGGCCGTCGGTCTGCACGACGATGCGGTCGCGCAGCCCGTTGAGGAGCAGCGTCTGCTGGGTCTCGGCGAGACCGAGCTCCCAGGGGCCGCCCGCGTGCTTGAGGGAGGTGAGCGGGGACGCGCCCGTTCCGCCGTCGTGGCCGGAGATGAGGACGACATCCGCGTGGGCCTTGGAGACACCCGCGGCGACCGTGCCGACGCCGACCTCGGAGACCAGCTTCACGTGGATGCGGGCCACGGGGTTGGCGTTCTTGAGGTCGTGGATCAGCTGCGCGAGGTCTTCGATGGAGTAGATGTCGTGGTGCGGCGGCGGCGAGATGAGGCCGACGCCGGGGGTGGAGTGCCGGGTCTTGGCGACCCAGGGGTAGACCTTGTGGCCGGGCAGCTGGCCGCCCTCGCCGGGCTTGGCACCCTGGGCCATCTTGATCTGGATGTCGTCCGCGTTGACCAGGTACTCGCTGGTCACACCGAAGCGGCCGGAGGCGACCTGCTTGATGGAGGAGCGGCGCGCCGGGTCGTAGAGGCGGTCGGGGTCCTCGCCGCCCTCTCCGGTGTTGGACTTGCCGCCGAGCTGGTTCATCGCGATGGCCAGCGTCTCGTGCGCCTCGCGGGAGATGGAGCCGTACGACATGGCACCCGTGGAGAACCGCTTGACGATCTCGGAGGCGGGCTCGACCTCGTCGACGGAGATCGGGGCCCGGCCGGAGGTGAAGCCGAAGAGGCCGCGGAGCGTCATGAGGCGCTCGGACTGCTCGTTCACCCGGTCCGTGTACTGCTTGAAGATGTCGTAGCGGCGGTTACGGGTGGCGTGCTGGAGGCGGAAGACCGTCTCCGGGTCGAACAGGTGCGGCTCGCCCTCGCGGCGCCACTGGTACTCGCCGCCGATCTCCAGCGCGCGGTGCGAGGCCGCGATGCCGGAGGCGGGGTACGCCTTGGTGTGCCGGGCGGCGACCTCCTTGGCGACGACCTCCAGGCCGGCGCCGCCGATCTTGGTGGCGGTGCCGTTGAAGTACGTCCCGACGAACTCCTCGTCCAGGCCGACGGCCTCGAAGACCTGGGCGCCCCGGTAGGAGGCGACGGTGGAGATGCCCATCTTGGACATGACCTTCAGGACGCCCTTGCCGAGCGCGTAGATCAGGTTCCGGATGGCCTGCTCGGCCTCGATGTTCTCGATGAACGTACCGGCGCGGACCAGGTCCTCGACGGACTCCATCGCGAGGTACGGGTTGACGGCGGCGGCGCCGTAACCGATGAGCAGGGCGACGTGGTGGACCTCGCGGACGTCCCCGGCCTCGACCAGCAGCCCCACCTGGGTGCGCTGCTTGGTGCGGATGAGGTGGTGGTGGACGGCGGAGGTGAGCAGCAGCGAGGGGATCGGGGCGTGCTCGGCGTCGGAGTGCCGGTCGGAGAGGACGATGAGGCGGGCGCCGTCCTCGATGGCGGCGTCGACCTCGGTGCAGATCTCCTCGATCCGGGCGGCCAGGGCGTCACCGCCGCCGCTCACCCGGTAGAGACCGGCGAGGGTGGCGGCCTTCATGCCCGGCATGTCGCCGTCGGCGTTGATGTGTATCAGCTTGGCGAGCTCGTCGTTGTCGATCACCGGGAACGGCAGCGTCACGCTGCGGCAGGCCGCGGCGGTCGGCTCCAGGATGTTGCCCTGGGGGCCGAGCGAGGAGCGCAGCGAGGTGACCAGCTCTTCGCGGATGGCGTCCAGCGGCGGGTTGGTGACCTGGGCGAAGAGCTGGGTGAAGTAGTCGAAGAGGAGCCGGGGGCGCTCGGAGAGCGCGGCGATCGGCGAGTCGGTGCCCATGGAGCCCAGCGGCTCACCGGCGGTGCGGGCCATCGGCGCGAGGATGACGCGCAGCTCTTCCTCGGTGTAGCCGAAGGTCTGCTGGCGGCGGGTGACCGAGGCATGGGTGTGGACGATGTGCTCGCGCTCGGGCAGGTCGCTCAGCTCGATCTCACCGGTCCGCAGCCACTCCTGGTACGGCTGCTCGGCGGCGAGGGACGCCTTGATCTCGTCGTCCTCGATGATGCGGTGCTCGGCGGTGTCGACGAGGAACATCTTGCCGGGCTGGAGGCGGCCCTTGCGGACGACCTTGGCCGGGTCGATGTCGAGGACGCCGACCTCGGAGGAGAGGACGACGAGGCCGTCGTCGGTGACCCAGTAGCGGCCGGGACGCAGACCGTTGCGGTCGAGGACCGCGCCGACCTGGACGCCGTCGGTGAAGGTGACGCAGGCCGGGCCGTCCCAGGGCTCCATCATCGTGGAGTGGTACTGGTAGAAGGCGCGCCGGGCCGGGTCCATGGAGTCGTGGTTCTCCCACGCCTCGGGGACCATCATCAGCACCGAGTGCGGCAGCGAGCGCCCGCCGAGGTGCAGCAGCTCCAGGACCTCGTCGAAGGAGGCGGAGTCGGAGGCGTCCGGGGTGCAGACGGGGAAGATCCGGTCGAGCTGCGCCTGCCCGAAGAGGGAGGAGGCGAGCTGGGACTCGCGGGCCTTCATCCAGTTGCGGTTGCCCTTGACCGTGTTGATCTCGCCGTTGTGCGCGACGAAGCGGTACGGGTGGGCCAGCGGCCAGCTCGGGAAGGTGTTGGTGGAGAAGCGGGAGTGGACCAGCGCGACCGTGGAGGCGAAGCGGCGGTCGGAGAGGTCCGGGAAGAACGGCTCCAGCTGCCCGGTGGTGAGCATGCCCTTGTAGACGATGGTGCGGGCGGAGAGCGAGGGGAAGTACACCCCGGCCTCACGCTCGGCACGCTTGCGCAGGACGAAGGCCTTGCGGTCCAGGACGATGCCGGTGGACTCGCCGTCGGCGACGAAGACCTGACGGAACTCGGGCATGGTGGCGCGGGCGCCGTTGCCGAGGAGTGCGGGGGTGACCGGGACATCGCGCCAGCCGAGGACGGTCAGGCCCTCCTGGGTGGCGATCTCCTCGATCGCGCGGACGGCCTCGGTGGAGCCGTCGGCGGGGAGGAAGGCGATGCCGACGGCGTACGCACCCGCCTCGGGAAGCTCGAAAGGGGTCTCGGCGCGCAGGAAGGCGTCCGGGACCTGGCACAGGATGCCGGCGCCGTCGCCGGAGTCGGGCTCGGAGCCGGTGGCGCCGCGGTGTTCGAGGTTGCGCAGTACGGTCAGCGCCTGCTCGACCAGCTCATGGCTGGCCACACCGGTCAGAGTGGCCACGAACCCGACGCCACAGGCGTCGTGCTCGTTACGGGGGTCGTACATCCCCTGCTGGGCGGGGCGACCGTCCATGGGCGACCAGGCGTCGATACGCATCGGCTCTCCCGTCGTCGTCGTGGCATTTGCGGTGCCGAGGGACGACGTTGGCCCTCTGCGAAATTTCGTGCAGGTTACATGATGGGGCGCTTCTCAAGAAGCGGAAGGCCTGTTCCAACATGCGGACACCGTAGTGACCGGAAGTGACTGGGTGACCAGAGGCAACCGGCTCGACCAGGGGGTGTGGGTCGCTGTCGGAAGGATCGGCGCCCGGGGAGTCGCAGAGAGCAAGCGTCGTTGCCTGCGGTGCCTACGGCTCATGCCCGGCGGCAAGGGAAACGAAACCACCGAGTAACGGCTACTTATGTGTAGCCCTGCATAGGGTCTCATTTTAGGGCCGTGGGGCCCGCCCCGCCCAGGGGGCGGTGCCAAGACGTACGTCACACGGGTTGCCGGGCGGTTAAGCCGTTCGGGCGGCCCGGTTACGTCGTTCGCCCGGCGCCGCTCGGTCCCGCCCGGCACTTCGGGACGGTCGCCCGCCCGGCGCTCCGGGGACGGGCGGCCACGAGGGCGGGCGGTCATCGGGACGGACGGTCACGGGCGCCGCCGCCCCGGATCAGCCGACCGCGACACCGAACAGGGTGCCGAGTCCGTACGTCAGCGCCGCCGCCGCGCCACCGAGGGCGAGCTGCCGCAGCCCGCTGAACCACCAGCTGCGGGCTGTCACCCGGGCCACCACCGCACCGCAGCCGAAGAGACCGGCCAGTGCGAGGAGCACCGAGGGCCACAGGGCGCTCGCGCCGAGGAGGTAGGGCAGGACGGGCAGCAGGGCGCCGAGCGCGAAGGCGCCGAAGGAGGAGGCGGCGGCCACGAGCGGGGAGGGCAGGTCGTTCGGGTCGATGCCCAGCTCCTCGCGGGCGTGGATCTCCAGCGCCTGTTCCGGGTCGCGCGAGAGCTGCCGGGCCACCTCGCCGGCCAGCGGTGCGTCCACGCCCCGGGCCTCGTAGAGGGCGGCGAGCTCGGCCATCTCGTCCTTGGGGTGCTTACGCAGCTCCCGGCGCTCGACGGCCAGCTCGGCCTCGACCAGCTCGCGCTGGGAGGCGACGGAGGTGTACTCACCGGCAGCCATGGAGAACGCCCCGGCGGCCAGCCCCGCGAGACCGGTGATGATGATGGTCTGCTGGGAGACCGCGCCGCCCGCGACACCGGTCATCAGGGCGAGGTTGGAGACCAGGCCGTCCATGGCGCCGAAGACGGCGGGGCGCAGCCAGCCGCCATTCACATCCCGGTGGGTGTGGTTGTCCCGGTGCGCCTCGTGCAGGACGGCTTCGGTCTCGATGATGGCCACGGCGTGCGTCTCCCCTTGCTTCCCGGCGGACCGTTCTTCTCCGCCGGACCGTTGCGCGTACAACTTTCGACAAAGTCCAAAGTACGCCCGCCGGGCGATCTTCGCCAGGAAGGCAAGCCTGCCCTACCACCCCTCTGACCTGCGAAGAAAGGCCAGCCTCAGCTTCCCTGGCCGTCATCCGACCGGCCCCTTTCTGTCCCCTTCCCGCCTCCATCGGCCCTCCGCGTGGCACAGATGCGGACAGGGCCCGGAAACGGACTCGCCGGACGAGCGGAGGGCGACGCGGATGGACCAGCGGATGGACCGGCACACGGCCCGGCGGATGGACCAGCGGATGGACACGGCCGTCGGCAAGGAACGGGCCAGGGGTGCGCTGCTGGGGCTGGCCGTCGGAGACGCGCTCGGCGCCCCGGCGGAGAATCTGCGGCCCTCCGAGATCCGCCGCCGCTGGGGACGGATCGAAGGGTTCGTGAGCGAGGACCCGGCGGGGACCGACGACACGGAGTACGCGATCTTCTCCGGGCTGCTGCTGGCCCGGCACGGCTCCGCGCTCACCGTCTCCCATGTGGAGCGGGCCTGGCACCACTGGATCGCCGATCTGGACGAGGGCCCGTTCCGGGGGGCCGGGTTCAGCGAGCGCGGCACCCTGGAGAACCTGCGCCGGGGCCTGGCCGCACCGATCTCGGCCCAGCACCGGCACGCCTGGAGCGACGGCCTGGCCATGCGGGCGGCCCCCTTCGGCGTGTTCGCGGCCGGGCGCCCCGCCGAGGCGGCCCGGCTGGTGGCGGTGGACGGCCGGGTGAGCCACGAGGGCGAGGGAATCTACGGGGGCCAGGCGGTGGCGGCCGGAGTGGCGGCCGCGATGGTGGGCGCGGGCCTCGCCTCGGTGATCGCGGCCGCGCTGTCGGTGGTCCCGATGGACTCCTGGACGGCCCGCTCGCTGCGCCGCGCGGTGGCGGCGGCCCAGCGCCCGTACCCGGACCGGCTCACGATGGAGCGGGCGGTGCGTTCGGCGGTGGTGATCGGCGGCTACCCGTGGACGGACCTGGCGCCGGAGGCGGTGGGCCTGGCGTTCGGGGCGTTCACGGCGGCCCGGGGCGACTTCCGTACGGCGGTGCTGACGGCCGTGAACATGGGCCGCGACGCGGACACGACGGCGGCGGTGGCGGGGTCCCTGGCCGGGGCGCTGCACGGGGCGGGCGCGATCCCCCCGGAGTGGGCGTCGGCGATCGGCCCGGTGCGCGGGAGCTGCCTGCCCTCGATGCGGGGGTACCACGTGCTGGACATCGCGGACCTGCTGACACCGGAGGGAGCGGAGGCGGCGGGAAGCCCGCAGGAGCGGGGCGGCGGGGGCCGCGAGCCTTCGGCCGTACGGGAGATGGCATCGGTGTCGGCCGACTTCGAGCCCGTACGGGAGGACCGGCGATGACCACCGCACACGAGACGCCCACCGGAGGCCCGGCGATGACGACGGCACGGGAGGCGGGCGCGGGAAGCCCGGCAGTGACGGCCGTGGGCCGAGCGGCCACCCCGGGCACGGGAAACCCGACGGTGACCACCGCACGCGAGCCAGGCGCGGCAAGCCCAGCGGGGGTGGCCGCAGACCGGGCGGCCACCGGGAGCCCGGTGGTGACCACCGCGTACGACGCGACCGCAGAAGGTCCGGTAGTGACCACCGCGCGCGCAACGTCCGACCCGTCTGCCGTCGCCGCCCCGGCCGCCCCCTCTCGCCGCGCCCGGATCGAGGGGCTGCTCCTCGGGCTGGCCTCCGGGGACGCCGCCGGGTGGCCCGCCGCGCGGCATCGGGCGGCGCGGATGCCGGAGTGGACGCGGCGGCTCACCCGGGAGCTGGACACCTTCGCCGAGCAGAACGCGACGACCACCCTCCCCGTACCCATCGCCCTCAACCAGCCGCCCGAACCCCTGCGGCTCGGGCCGTCCGACGACGCCGAGTGGGCCGCGTTCGCCGCCCGTACGGTGCTGGCGGCGGCTGCCGACGCGGACGGGCTCTCCCCCGGCCGCCGGATGCGGGACGCGGTGAACCGGGCCTGGAACGCGCTGGCCGCCACCGTCGCCGAGGCCGGTGCGCGGGCCCCCGAGGTGGAGGCGGCCGTGCTCCCGCTGCGCGCCCGGATCTCGGTACGGGCCGGGCTCGGCAACCTGGCCGCCGGGCTGCGGCCGCCCGCCACCGGGCACGACAACCCGCACTACTTCGACGACGCCGCCTGCGTACGGGCCGCCGTCCTCGCCGTCGTCCACCCCGGCGACCCGGAGGAGGCGGCGGCGCTCGCGGAGTTCGACGCCCGCTACACCCAGGACGGCGACGGGGTGCACGGGGCACGGGCGGTGGCCGCCGCGATCGCCGTGGCGCTGGCCGGGGCGGACGTCGACACGGTGGTGAACGCCGCCCTCGCCCAGCTCCCCGACGGCACCGAGATCGCCCGCAACGCCACGCACGCGGTCCGCCTCGCCCGGGAGTTCGCGGACGAGCCCGCCGGGGCGTTCGCCCTGGTCCCGGTCCTGGAGCACCAGATCGTGGACCACGTCTACAGCTACGGGATCGCCGCCGCCGAGACCGTACCCGTCGCCCTGGCCCTCACCACCGCCGCCCGGGGCGAGATCGCCCAGGCCATCCCCGCCGCCGCCTGTCTCTCCCGGGTCGCGGACTCCGCGCCCGCCCTGGCCGGGGCGCTGACCGGGGCGATCGGCTCGGTCAGCGCCGTACCGGCGGGGTGGCGCGAGGCATGCCGGACGCTCGCGGGCTGTGCGCTGCCCCGGCTGGCGGGCCTGGACCTGATCGAACTCGCCGGGCTGCTGGCAGCCACGGAACCGGCCACCCCGGGTGGACAATTCCGACATGACGCCCACAACGGCCACGGCAGCCGAGCCCGTCCCCGCCCCTTCGACACCGCTGTCCCCTCCCGGCCTCGATGACCGCATCACCCGGGCCCTCGTCGGCGCCGCCGTGGGGGACGCCCTCGGCGGCCCGGTCGAGGGCTGGACCCCCGAGCAGATCGCCGAGCGCCACGGCGGCCGGGTGACCGGGATCGTCGGCCCCTGGCACGGCGAGAACTGGCGCACCGCCCGCCCCATCGCCCCGTACCACAAGGGCGACGGGCACGTCACCGACGACACCCTGATGACCCACGCCCTGGTCCGGGTCTACGGCCGGGTCCGCGACCACCTTGACGCGTACGCCGTCGCCGACCACCTCGTACCGGACCTCCTGTCCCCCCGCTGGATCCCCGAGCTGGAGGCCGAGGCGCTGCCGCTCCAGCGGATCTTCCTGGCGGAGAAGTGGCTCGTGGCCCGGCTGCACTACGGGCACGTCGACCCGCGCGAGGCCGGTACGGGCAACATCGTCAACTGCGGGGCCGCGATGTACATGGCCCCGGTCGGCCTGGTCAACGCCGCCCACCCGGAGGCCGCGTACGCCGAGGCGCTGGAGATCGCCGCGCCCCACCAGTCCTCGTACGGGCGGGAGGCCGCCGGAGTGTTCGCGGCAGCCGTGGCCGCTGCCTGCCACCCGGGCGCCACGCCGGGGACGGTGATCGAGGCCGCCCTCGCGCTCGCCAAGGACGGCACCCGGTCCGCGATCGAGGCCGTCTGCGAAGTCGCCGCGCACCACGACGACTTCGAGTCCGCGCTCGCCCCGTTGCGCGCCGCCGTGGAGCCCTTCGACACCGTCGGCCCCGACTACCGCTCCCCCTCGCTCGGCGCCCGCCGCCCCTCCCGGCTGCACGCGATCGAGGAACTGCCCATCGCGCTGGGCATGTTGCTGGTCGGGGGCGGCGACTACCGGCGTACGGTGCTCGGTTCGGTGAACTACGGGCGGGACTGCGACTCCATCGCCACGATGAGCGGGGCCATCGCGGGCGCGCTGGGCGGCGAGGTCCCGGCCGACTGGGCGGCCACCGTCGCGAAGGCGAGCCGACTGGACCTGGAGGCCCCGGCCCGCACCCTGGCGGAGGTCGCCCGGGAGGTCTTCGCCCGCGACCTGGAGCGCCGCCGCTCCCACGAGGAGGCGTTCACCGCGCTGGCCGGTGCACGGTGAGCGTCCACCCGCCCGGGGCGGAGCCCGAAGACGCACACGTACACGCCCCCCGGGCACAGCCCGAAGCCCCCCACACGCGCGTCCCCCGGGGAGAGCCCGAAAACCCCCACGTCCGACCGCCCCGGGAGCAGCCCCGAACCCCCCACGTCCGCCTCACCTGGGTGCAGCCCGAGGATCTGGTCGGGCACGAGCTGCGGCAGGCCGCGCAGGACGGGCGGGACGCCCGGGAGATCGCGGAGCGGTGGTACGCGGCCGGGGGCTCCCCCGCCCCGGACCGCGCGGGCGCCTCCGAGCCGCCCGCATCGCCGCGGCTGCGCGACCTCGCCGGGCAGCTCCTCGACGAACTCGCCCTGCTGGAATCGCCGTTGGCAGCCGACGAGCCCTCCGACCTGGACGGCGTCATCGCCGCCTGCCCGCACTGGCCCGGCCCTCCCGAGGCCGTGCCCGCCGACGGGGGCCGGACGCCCGTCACCGACCGGGACGGGCAGCCGGTCACCGGCCGGGACCGGACGCCCACCGCCCGCCAGGGCCGGACACCCACCGTCACCCACGCCCGCCTGCACGCCGCCTGGCTCGGCCGGGCGGCGGGCTGCCTGCTCGGGAAGCCGGTGGAGAAGCTGCCCCTCCACGGCATCCGCGCGCTCGCCCGAGCCACCGGCGACTGGCCCCTCACCACCTGGTTCACCGAGCGCGGCGTCCCCCCGGAACTGCTCGCCGCCCACCCCTGGAACCGCCGCTCGGCCCCCACCTCCCTCGCCGAGAACATCGACGGCATGCCCGAGGACGACGACCTCAACTACCCGCTCCTCACCCTGCTGTTGCTCCAACGCCACGGCCGCGCCTTCACCACCACCGACCTGGCCCGCCTCTGGCTCGACGAACTCCCGGCGGGCCGCACCTTCACCGCCGAGCGGATCGCGTACGGGAACCTCCTCGCGGGCGTCGAGCCCCCGCGGACGGCCCGCCACCGCAACCCGTTCCGCGAGTGGATCGGCGCCCAGATCCGGGCCGACGTGCACGGCTGGACCCACCCCGGCGACCCGGCCGGGGCCGCCGCCCAGGCCCACCGCGACGCGGTCCTCACCCACACCGCCAACGGGGTCTACGGCGCGATGTTCACGGCGGCCGCACTCGCCGTGGCGGCGGGCGGGGAAAGCGATGTGCACGGCTGCCTGGCCGCCGGGCTGCGGGTGGTGCCGCCGCGGTCGCGGTACGCCCGCGCGGTCCGGCTCGGCATCGAAACCGCCCGCGCGGAAGGGGAGTTCGACGCGGTCGTGGACCGGCTGCACGCCGCGTACGGCGCCACCCACCACTGGGTACACGTGCTGCCCAACGCCGCGCTGCTCGCCGCCGCCCTCACCCACGCCGACGGCGACTTCACCCGGTCGATCGGGAACGCGGTCTCCGGCGGCTGGGACACCGACTCCAACGGGGCCACCGCGGGCTCCCTCGCCGGACTCCTCGCGGGCACCCCGGCCGCCCTGCCCGACCACTGGACGGCTCCCCTGAAGAACCGCCTCGCCACCTCCGTACCCGGCTATGACCAGGTCGGGTTCGACACCCTCGCCGCACTGACCCACCAGGAGGCTCTGCGCCCATGACCCGTATCGCGGTGCTCGGCAGCACCAACATGGACCTCGTCGCCTACACCGCCCGCGCCCCGGAACGCGGGGAGACCGTCACCGGCCGGGAGTTCCGGACCATCCCCGGCGGCAAGGGCGCCAACCAGGCCGTCGCCGCCGCCCGCGCGGGCGGGGAGGTGACGATGATCGGCGCGGTCGGCGACGACGCGTACGGCGCCCAACTGCGCGACGGCCTCGAACACGCCGGGGTCGACACCGACCTGCTCCACACCGCCGAAGGCCCCAGCGGCACCGCGCACATCGTCGTCGACGACACCGGGGCCAACGCGATCGTCGTGATCCCCGGCGCCAACGGCGTCGTCACCGCGCTCGGCCCCGGGGAGATCGCCGCCATCGCCGCCGCCGAACTGCTGCTCATGCAGCTCGAACTCCCGCTCTCCGCCGTCGTGGAGGGCGCCCGCGCGGCCCGGTCCCAGGGCGTACGGACCATCCTCACCCCCTCCCCCGTACAGCCGCTGCCCGATGAACTCTGGGACCACATCGACCTGTTGGTCCCGAACGAGTACGAGGCCGCCGAACTCTCCGGGCAGGCCGAACCGCACGCCGCCGCCCAGGTCCTGCTGCGGCAGGTGCCCGAGGTGATCATCACGCTCGGGGCGAAGGGCTGCCTGTACGCGGCCCGGGGCGGCGAGCCCGTGCTGTTCGAGGCGCCCGAGGTGCGGGCCGTCGACACGACCGGGGCCGGGGACACGTTCGTCGGGGCGCTGGCGGTGGCGCTCGGGGAGGGGCGGCCCGTGGCCAAGGCTCTGGCCTTCGCCTCCTCGGCCGCCGCACTCTGCGTCCAGAAGCCGGGCGCGTCCACGTCCATGCCGTACCGCAGCGAGATCGAGGCAGCATGACCACCAGCACGGCATCAGGCCCGCTCACCGGGCTGAAGGTCATCGACCTCGCCACCCTCTTCGCCGGACCGCTCGCCGCCACCATGCTCGGGGACTTCGGCGCCGATGTGATCAAGGTCGAGCACCCCCGTAGGCCCGACCCCTCGCGCGGCCACGGACCCGCCAAGGACGGCGTCGGCCTGTGGTGGAAGCTGCTCGGCCGCAACAAGCGCACTCTCACCCTCGATCTGTCCGCCCCGGGCGGCCGGGACGTGCTGCTCCGACTGGCCGCCGAGACCGACGTCATCGTCGAGAACTTCCGGCCGGGGACGCTGGAGCGCTGGGGGCTCGGACCGGACGAGCTGCATGCCGTCAATCCTCGGCTGGTGCTGGCCCGGGTCACCGGCTTCGGCCAGTTCGGGCCGTACGCGCACCGGCCCGGGTTCGGCACGCTGGCCGAGGCGATGAGCGGGTTCGCGGCGATCACCGGGGAGCCGGACGGGCCGCCGACGCTGCCGCCGTTCGGCCTCGCGGACTCCATCGCGGCGCTGGCGACGGCGTACGCGGTGATGGCCGCGCTCGCCGGGCGGGAGAAGACCGGCGAGGGGCAGGTGGTGGACCTGGCGATCATCGAGCCGATCCTCACCGTGCTGGGGCCGCAGCCGCTCTGGTACGACCAGCTCGGTTACGTCCAGCCGCGTACCGGCAACCGCTCCCGCAACAACGCCCCGCGCAACACCTACCGCACCGCGGACGGCCACTGGGTCGCGGTCTCCACCTCCGCCCAGTCGGTGGCCGAGCGGGTGATGCGGCTGGTCGGCCGCCCGGAGCTGATCGAGGAGCCCTGGTTCGGCTCGGGCACCGGCCGGGCCGAGCACACCGAGGAGCTGGACGGGGCGGTCGGCCACTGGATCTCCCGGCACAGCCGCGAGGAGGTGCTGAACGGCTTCGAGAAGGCGGAGGCGGCCGTGGCGCCGATCCATGACGTACGGGAGGTGATGGAGGACCCGCAGTACCGGGCGCTGGGCAGCATCGCCGAGGTCGACGATCCGGAGCTGGGGCCGCTGCGGATGCAGAACGTCCTCTTCCGGCTCTCTCAGACCCCGGGCGCCATCCGCTGGGCGGGCCGCCCGCACGGCGCGGACACCGAGGAGATCCTGCACGGGCTCGGCCTCTCGGAGGCCCGGATCGCGGCGCTGCGGGAGCAGGGGGCGCTGTGAGCGACTGCCCGGCCGCGTCCGTTCCCCCTCTGCCGGAGGAGGTCTCCCCGGCCGGCCGCCCCCCGCTGACCTGGCTGTACGTCCCCGGGGACCGGCCGGAGGTGGTGGCCAAGGCGCTCGGCTGCGGGGCGGACGTGGTGATCGTCGACCTGGAGGACGCGGTCGCCCCCGACCGCAAGGAGTACGCGCGCGCCGCCACCGCCGAGCTCCTCGCGGACCCGGTGACCGCCGCCCCCGACGCCGTACCCCTCCATGTCCGGGTGCACGGCGAGGACGACGTCCGGGCGCTGATGGAGCTGCCGGGCCTGTCCGGTTTCCGGCTGCCCAAGATCACGCACGCGGTGTCCGTGCACCATGTGGCGGCGGTGGCCCCCGGCGTACCGCTCTATCCCCTGCTGGAGTCGGCGCTCGGCGTGGAGCACGCGTACTCGATCGCCTCGGCCGACCCCGCCGTCCGGGGCATCGCGCTGGGCGAGGCGGATCTCCGCGCGGATCTCGGCGTACGGGAGGACAGCGGGCTCGACTGGTCGCGCAGCAGGCTCGTGGTGGCGGCCCGGGCGGCCGCGCTGCCACCGCCCGCGCAGTCGGTCTTCCCGGACGTCCGCGACCTGGACGGGCTGTGGGCGTCCTGCGTACGGGGGCGGGGGCTCGGGCTGCTGGGGCGGGCGGCGATCCATCCGCGTCAGCTGGAGGTGATCGAGCGGGCGTTCCGGCCGACGGAGCGGGAGATCGAGGCGGCCGAGGAGATCATCGCGGCCTCGGCGATGGAGGCGGGGGCGCTGGCGCTGCCGGACGGGCGGTTCGTGGACGCGGCGGTGGTGGCGTCGGCGCGCCGCACACTGGCGATCGCCGGGCGGTCCTGAGTTTTCCTCAGGTCCGCCCGGCGATCGGGGGCAGTGCGCGCGGGAGGTCAGCTCTTGTCGGCTGCCTCGGGGGCGGAGTCCTTCTTCAGCGGGTCCTTGGCCGCGCCGCCGTCGTCCGCCGCGTCCTTCTTGAGCGGGTCGCCGTCCGTGCTGTCGGCCTCGGGTGCGTCCGTGCCGTCCGCGTCCGCTTCGTCCTTCTTCGCGGTGGCAGCGGTGGCAGCGGCGGCCTCAGCGGACTCGACGGCCCTGTCCGGCTCGACGATCTCCTCGCGGCCCGGGCGGAGCCGGGCGGAGACCACCATGTAGGCGACGGCCAGGACGAAGACGATGATCGCGGTCCATACGTTCAGCCGCAGGCCGAGGATGTGGTGGGCCTCGTCGACCCGCATGTACTCGATCCAGCCGCGCCCGGCGCAGTAGGCCGCGACGTACAGCGCGAACGCCCGTCCGTGGCCGAGCCGGAAGCGGCGGTCGGCCCAGATGACCAGGAGCGCGACGCCGATGCACCACAGCGACTCGTACAGGAAGGTCGGGTGGTACGTCCCGGCGACCCGGTTCGGGCCCTCGCTGATCTCCAGCGCCCAGGGGAGGTCGGTCGGCTTGCCGTACAGCTCCTGGTTGAACCAGTTGCCCCAGCGGCCGATGGCCTGGGCGAGGGCGATACCGGGGGCCAGCGCGTCCGCCCAGGCGGGCAGCGGGATGCCCCGGCGGCGGCAGCCGATCCAGGCGCCGACCGCACCGAGGGCGATCGCGCCCCAGATGCCGAGGCCGCCCTCCCAGATCTTGAAGGCGTCGACCCAGTTCTGGCCTTCGCTGAAGTAGAGCTGGTAGTCGGTGATCACGTGGTAGAGCCGGCCGCCGACGAGGCCGAAGGGCACGGCCCAGACGGCGATGTCGGCGACGGTGCCTGCTTTGCCGCCACGGGCGACCCAGCGTTTGTTGCCGATCCAGACGGCGACGAAGACACCGATGATGATGCAGAACGCGTAGCCGCGCAGCGGGATCGGGCCGAGCTCGATCACGCCGGTCGACGGGCTGGGAATGGAGGCAAGGTTCATGACGGGGTCGACGCTACCCTGCCGGGCGGTGGGTACGGCAAGCCGCCCGGCAACTTCTGGGTAACGGGGGCACGGTCACGGGCCCCTGAATCCGCCCTTCCAGGGCTCCCCCGGCCCCTCAGGAAGCGGGTGCGGACGGGGTGGCGGTGCCGGGCTTCTTGCCCTTGTTGGCCTCGGCGACCCACTTCTTCAGGTTCTCCACGGAGATCTGCTCGTCGCCCTTCTTCGGGAAGATCGACTCACCGTTGAGGAGTGCGGTCGGGGTGCCCTGGAAGCCTCCCTCGCGGAACGCGGTGTCGGACTTCTGCACCCAGCTGTCGTGCTCGCCCTCCTCCACACAGCTGCGGAAGCCCGGTGTGTCGAGCCCTTCGACTTCACCGGCCAGCTCGATCAGCCGGCTGTTCTTGGCGAAGGCGTCGTCGGGCTCGGGCGGCTGGTTGCGGAAGAGGACGTCGTGGTACGGGGCGAACTTGCCGACGTCCTGGGCGCAGGCGGCGGCGTTGGCGGCGCGCAGCGAGCCCTTGCCTCCCAGGTTGCCGTCGATGATCGTGGCCAGGTGGTAGTCCACCTTGAGCTGGCCCGCCTCCACCAGCTCGGTGATGGTGTCCCGGAAGGCGTTCTCGAACTGGGCGCAGACCGGGCAGCGGAAGTCCTCCCAGATCGTGAGCGTGGACGGGGCGTCGGAGGCGCCGACCGGCAGGGTCAGGGAGTCCTCGCCGGTCGCTCCCGACGGGGTGATGGCGGGGCCGGAGGCGCTGTCGCCGCCGCCCTCCTTGCCCACGTTGGCCGCGATCAGGCCGACCACTCCGGCCAGCGCCAGGACGCCGATCACGGCCGAGGAGACGATCAGCGTACGGCGGCGCTTCTCACGGCCCTTCTCCTGCTCGCGCTGCTGGGCCAGGCGCTCACGCGCACTTCTGTTTCCCTCAGGAATCTTGTCGCTCACACCCGCAGCAACGAACCGGGGAGGCACGTACGCGCCTCCCCGGTCCATATTCCACCCGTTCAGGTGACGCCGACGGTCAGCGCTTTCGAACGCCTTGCGCCAGCTCGCCCGCGAGCGAGCGTACGGCGGCGAGACCGGCGGCCTCGTCGGGGGCGTCCAGGATCGCCTTGACGAAGGCCGAGCCGACGATCACGCCGTCGGCGAATCCGGCGACCTCGGTGGCCTGCTCCGCGTTGGAGACCCCGAGGCCGACACAGACCGGAAGGTCGGTGGTGGCACGGGTGCGTCCCACCAGCTCCTGGGCCTGGGCACCGACGGAGGCGCGGGTTCCGGTGACGCCCATCAGGGAGGCCGCGTAGACGAAGCCGCTGCCCGCCGCCGTGATGGTGGCCAGGCGCGCGTCCTGGCTGCTGGGGGCGACGACGAAGACGGTGGCGAGGCCGTGCTTGTCGGCGTGCTCACGCCACAGCGCGGACTCCTGGACCGGCAGGTCGGGCAGGATGCACCCGGCGCCGCCCGCCTCGGCCAGTTCGGCGGTGAAGCGCTCGACGCCGTACCGGTCGATGGGGTTCCAGTACGTCATGACCAGGATCGGCACCCCGGTGGCCTCGTACGCCTCACGGACCGTACGCATCACGTCGGCGATGCGGACCCCGCCGCGCAGGGCGATGTCGTCGGCGGTCTGGATGACCGGTCCGTCGAGCACCGGGTCACTGTGCGGCAGCCCGATCTCGACCACGTCCGCGCCGCCCGCGATGACGGCCTTGACCGCCTCGATGCCGCCGTCGACGGTCGGGAAGCCGGCCGGGAGGTAGGCGATGAGCGCCGCCCGGTCCTCGGCCTTGGCGGCGGCGAGGGTGGTGCTCAACAGCTCGATGTTGCCGCTCACTTGGCGTCCCCCACGATCTCGGCACGGTCGCTGTCCGCGTCCGCCTCGACGGCGGCGTCGGTGTCGTACAGCCCGAAGTAGCGGGCGGCGGTGTCCATGTCCTTGTCGCCCCGGCCGGAGAGGTTGATGAGGATCAGCCCGTCCTTGCCGAGCTCCTTGCCCAGCTCCAGCGCACCGGCGAGCGCGTGGGCGCTCTCGATGGCCGGGATGATGCCCTCGGTGCGCGAGAGCAGACGCAGGGCCTGCATGGCCGCGTCGTCGGTGACCGCCCGGTACTCGCCGCGCCCGATGTCCTTGAGGTAGGAGTGCTCGGGGCCGATGCCCGGGTAGTCCAGGCCCGCCGAGATGGAGTACGGCTCGGTGATCTGGCCCTCGTCGTCCTGGAGCACGTACGACCGCGAGCCGTGCAGGATGCCCGGCTCCCCCGCCGTCAGCGTGGCCGCGTGCTCACCGGTCTCCACACCGTGCCCGGCGGGCTCGCAGCCGACCAGGCGGACGTCGGCGTCCGGAAGGAAGGCGTGGAAGAGGCCGATGGCGTTGGAGCCGCCGCCGACACAGGCGACGGCCGCGTCCGGGAGGCGGCCGGTCCGCTCCAGGAGCTGACGGCGGGCCTCGACGCCGATGACGCGGTGGAAGTCGCGGACCATCGCCGGGAAGGGGTGCGGACCCGCGACCGTACCGAAGAGGTAGTGCGTACGGTCCACGTTGGCGACCCAGTCGCGGAACGCCTCGTTGATGGCGTCCTTCAGGGTCCGGCTGCCGGACTTCACGGCGACGACCTCGGCGCCGAGCATCCGCATCCTGGCCACGTTCAGCGCCTGGCGTTCGGTGTCGATCTCGCCCATGTAGATGGTGCAGTCGAGGCCGAAGAGGGCGCAGGCGGTGGCGGTGGCGACCCCGTGCTGGCCGGCGCCGGTCTCCGCGATGACCCGCGTCTTGCCCATGCGCTTGGTGAGGAGCGCCTGGCCGAGCACGTTGTTGATCTTGTGTGAGCCGGTGTGGTTCAAGTCCTCGCGCTTGAGGAAGACCCGGGCGCCGCCCGCGTGTTCGGCGAAGCGCGGGACCTCGGTCAGCGCGCTGGGGCGGCCGGTGTAGTTGACCATCAGCTCGTTGAGCTCGGCGGCGAACTCCGGGTCGGACTTGGCCTTGTCGTACTCGACGGCGACCTCGTCCACGGCGGCGACGAGCGCCTCCGGGATGAACTTGCCACCGTACGCGCCGAAGTAGCCCTCGGCGCTGGGGATCAGACCCTCGGGGTCCGGAATGAAGAATTCGGACGTCATGCGACATGCTCCTTGGAGTGCATGGCAACGGGTGGGTTCACCGTATGCGCGGAGCAGCGAGCGCCACCGGGACCGGCGTGCGGTCGCGGTGGTGCGGTCGTACGTACGAGAAGGGGTTCCTGCGGTACGTCGGCCGGGGCTCGCCTACAGCGCGGACCCCGGGCGCCATCGCATCCCGTTGACCTGGCCGGGCTCGTCCCCGATCACGTACCGCACACGCCGTCCGTGGACGCGCCGGGCGGGGGCGCGGCAGCCGCGCGGCCTGCACCCGCGCGCCAGCGGGGCGTGCGGGTCCCGGGCCGGAGCCCCGGCGGGGCGCAGGCCCGGCCGGGTGCGGGGCACGGGGCGGCGGTCGGTCATGGTCGTGAGGCTCCCGGTCAGCCGCGGCCGTGGCGGAGCGCCGGGTGGGCGCCCGCGGCGACCAGGTCGGCGACGGCGGCGCGCGGGTCGCGGCCGGTGACCAGGGACTCGCCGACCAGGACGGCGTCGGCGCCCGCGTTGGCGTACGCGATCAGGTCGTGCGGGCCCCGGACGCCGGACTCGGCGACCTTGACGATGTGGTCGGGGATCTCGGGGGCGACGCGCTCGAAGGTGGAGCGGTCGACCTTGAGGTCCTTCAGGTTGCGCGCGTTGACGCCGATGATCTTGGCTCCGGCGTCCACGGCGCGCTCGGCCTCCTCCTCGTCGTGCGCCTCGACGAGCGGGGTGAGCCCGATCGACTCGGCGCGCTCGATGAGGGAGACCAGGGCCTCCTGGTCGAGGGCGGCGACGATCAGCAGGGCGAGGTCGGCGCCGTACGCCCGGGCCTCCCACAGCTGGTACGAGGTGACGATGAAGTCCTTGCGCAGGATCGGGGTGTCGACCTTGGCGCGGACGGCCTCCAGGTCCGCGAGCGAACCGCCGAAGCGGCGCTCCTCGGTGAGGACCGAGATGACGGACGCGCCGCCCGCCTCGTAGTCGGCGGCGAGCGCGGCGGGGTCCGCGATGGCGGCCAGGGCCCCCTTGGACGGGGACGAGCGCTTGACCTCGCAGATGACGGTGACGCCCTCGCCGCGCAGGGCGGCGACTCCGTCCTTGGCCTGGGGGGCGCGGGCGGCGCGCTCCTTCAGCTCGTCGAGGCTGACGCGCGCCTGCCGCTCCGCGAGGTCGGCGCGTACGCCGTCGATGATCTCGTCGAGCACACTCACGCGAGCGGCCCCCTTCCGGGACGGTTGACGGTGAACAGGATCAGCCATACCGATGGTATCCGCAGGAGGCCCCGGGGCCCGCATCAGGCCACGCCGCGTCCCACTCCCTGGGCAGTCAGGGCGCCAGTGCCGACCCGAACGGCAGGTTCCGGACCACGGAGAAGATCAGCAGGGCGGCGCCCAGGCCCCACCACCAGACGGGTGCCAGCGCGATCCGCATCGGCTGCCCGCGCCAGGAGCGGACCAGCCAGAGGGCCCAGACGGCGGCGAAGAGGAAGTAGCCGACGACGGCGACCGCGTTGGCGGAGAACGCGGCGCCGAGGTCGCCGTGGATGAACGCGTGGGCACTGCGGAGCCCGCCGCAGCCGGGGCAGAACGTGCCGGTCGCCCTGAGCAGCGGGCAGACGGGGTAGTGCCCGGGCTCGTTGGGGTCGACGGCCCCGACGTACGCGAAGGCTCCCGCGACGGCGGCGAGGGTGCCGAGGGGGGTGGCGAGGCCCTTCCACCCCTTCCGGGGCCCTTCCGGGCCCGTGCGGCTGCCGATCCAGCCCGTCCGGCGTTTGAGGACGGAACCGTGGCCGTGGGGGCCGGGGGGCTGCGAGGGTTCCTCGCCCGAGGGGCCTGTGAGCGCCGGGCCCACCCCGGCGAGGGTTCCGTCCTCAAACGCCGGACGGGCTGGAGTGGCGAGGGTTCCGTCCCCGGACACCGGAACGGCTGAAGTGGCGAGGGTTCCGTGCCCGGATACCAGACCGGCTGAAGTGGCCAGGGTTTCGTCCCCGGATACCAGACCGGCTGAAGTGGCCAGGGTTTCGTCCCCGGATGCCGAACCGGCTGGAGTGGCCAGGGTTTCGTCGCCAGATGGCGGAACGGCTGGAGTGGGGCGGGCCATGTCCGGGGTCGGGCAGACCGTCAGGGGCATGTTCCAGGGGCCGACGCCCTGGGGCGCGGCTTCGGGGCGGTCCTGGTCACCGGGACCGGGACCCGGGGCCGGGTCCGGGGGCTGGGCGGCGGCGGGGGTTGGGGAGGCGTCCACCCGGTGATTGTCCCCGTTCATACGGAAAGACGCAGCCCGGTTGGGGCTGCGCCTTTCTTCGTGTCGGCCGCCCGGCCGGGCCGCCTCCGGGTCAGCGCGAGATCTGGGCCTCTCCGGCGCGCGCCCGGGCCTCCACCAGTTCGGCGGACTCCTTCGGCATGCCGAAACCGGCGAGCTTCATGGCGTAACCGACGATGCCGCCGAGGAAGATGACGACGATACCGGCCCAGAAACCGAGGTGGTTGTTGGCCACCATGAAGACGCCTGCGACGCAGAAGCCGATGAAGGCGATGATGACACCGGTCCAGGCGGCCGGGGTGTGTCCGTGGCTGCTGCCCGCCATGAGTTGCTCCCTGTTGGTGTTGCGCTGTGGGTATCGCTGTAGCTGTCGCTCGACGGCTCACCTCCATTGTCCCGCACGGGACCACAGGAGGTGAGCGGGGGGTCACCCGTCGGGAGTGTCTAGCCCGTCGGGTCCTCGCCCCGGTCCAGGGCCTTCCACAGCTCCTCGGGCCGGTCCGGGTCGGGGGCGGTGCGGGGTGCCTTGCGGGGGCGCGGGGTGCCGTCGCGCTCGTAGCGGCCCGACATCGTGGGCCAGCGGCTGCCGAAGCGCAGGGCGAGGAGCCCGGCGAGGAGGATCAGCAGGCCCCCGGCGGCGGTGACGTACGGCCAGGCGGTGTGGGTGAGGGCGTCGATGGTGGCCGCCGTGTCACCCGTGGCGCGGGCGGCCTCCTCGTCCAGGGCCGCCCGGTCGGAGGCGCCCGCCCAGGCGCTGATCCCGGCCCCGAGGCCGCTGAGCGCGAGCAGGGCGGCGACGATGCGGCGGCCCGCGCCACGGACGGCGAAGACCGCGACGAGGGCGGCCAGACCGACGATCGCCAGGGCGGCCGGGACCCCGGTGACGTCCTGGCCGTCGGCGGTCAGCGGCAGGGCTCCGCCGCCGGTCGCCGCCCGGCCCTCGGCCCAGGTCCGGCCGGAGGCCAGGAGGACGACGGTCGCACCGGCCGCGCCGAGAAGCAGCCCGGCCGCGAGGGACCGCCGGCTGCCCGAGGAGTCGGGCGCGGCTCCGGAAGACGCGTCGGGCACGTCGTCAGCGGTTCGGGCACGGGGCTGGGGTACGGGGACAGCACTCACGCGTTCCACTATCCCCTACCGCCTCAGCGGTCGTGGAGCCGGTTGGCGGTATGGACGGCGCGCAGGACGGCGGCGGCCTTGTTGCGGCACTCGGTGTCCTCCGCGACCGGGTCCGAGTCCGCGACGACACCGGCGCCCGCCTGCACGTACGCCGTACCGTCACGCAGCAGCGCGGTCCGGATGGCGATGGCGGTGTCGGAGTCCCCGGCGAAGTCGAGGTAGCCGACGCAGCCCCCGTACAGCCCCCGGCGGCTCGGCTCCAGCTCCTCGATGATCTGCATCGCGCGCGGCTTGGGGGCGCCGGAGAGGGTGCCCGCGGGGAAGCAGGCGGTGAGGACGTCGAAGGCGGTGCGGTCCTCGGTGACGCGGCCGGTGACGGTGGAGACGATGTGCATGACGTGGGAGTACCGCTCGATCGACATGAAGTCGACGACCTCCACGCTGCCCGGTTCGCAGACCCGCCCCAGGTCGTTGCGGCCGAGGTCGACGAGCATCAGGTGTTCGGCGCGCTCCTTGGGGTCGGCGAGCAGCTCCTCGGCGAGCGCCTGGTCCTCCTGCGGGGTGGCGCCCCGGTGCCGGGTCCCGGCGATCGGGTGGACCATGGCCCGGCCGTCCTCGACCTTGACCAGGGCCTCGGGGCTGGAGCCGACGACGTCGAACCCGTCGAAGCGGAAGAGATACATGTACGGGGACGGGTTGGTGGCCCGCAGCACCCGGTAGACGTCCAGGGCGCTCGCGGTGCACGGGGTCTCGAAGCGCTGGGAGGGGACGACCTGGAAGGCCTCCCCGGCCCGGATGCGCTCCTTGATGTCCTCCACGGCCACCTGGTAGGCCTCGCCGCCCCAGAGCGCGGTGTACGGCGGCAGCTCGGAGGGGGGCAGGACGGCGGGGGCGTTCTCGACCGGGCGGCGCAGGTCCTGCTCCATCGCGTCGAGGCGGGCGACGGCGTCCGCGTACGCCTCGTCGACCCCGGTGGAGAGGTCGTTGTGGTTGATCGCGTTGGCGATCAGCAGGACGGTGCCGTTCTGGTGGTCGAGGACGGCGAGGTCCGAGGTGAGGAGCATGGTCAGCTCGGGCAGCTTCAGGTCGTCGCCGCCGTGTTCGCCGATCTTCTCCAGGCGGCGGACGACGTCGTAGCCGAGGTAGCCGACCATGCCGCCGGTGAAGGGCGGAAGCCCCGCGTCGTGCACCAGGTCGCGGGGGGTGTGCAGGGTCTCGACGGTGGCGCGCAGGGCCTCCAGCGGGTCGCCGTCCACCGGGACGCCGACGGGCGGGGTGCCCAGCCAGTGGGCCGAGCCGTCGCGGGCGGTGAGGGTGGCGTCGCTGCGGACACCGATGAAGGAGTAGCGCGACCAGGTCCGGCCGTTCTCCGCGGATTCCAGCAGGAAGGTGCCGGGGCGCTCGGCGGCGAGCTTGCGGTACAGGCCGACGGGGGTGTCGCCGTCCGCGAGGAGGCGGCGGCTGACGGGGACGACGCGCCGGTCTACGGCCAGTTTGCGGAAGGTTTCGAGATCCATGGCCGGTGACCTTACTGGTCGAGGAGCGGGAGGACATCGGCGTCGAAGCAGGTGCGGTCGCCCGTGTGGCAGGCGGCGCCGGTCTGGTCGACCTTGACCAGCACGGTGTCGGCGTCGCAGTCCAGGGCGACGGACTTGACCCGCTGGATGTGGCCGGAGGTGTCGCCCTTGGCCCAGTACTCCTGGCGGCTGCGCGACCAGTAGGTGCAGCGGCCCGTGGTGAGGGTGCGGTGCAGCGCCTCGTCGTCCATCCAGCCGAGCATCAGCACCTCGCCGGTGTCGTACTGCTGGGCGATGGCCGGGACCAGCCCGTCGGCGCCGCGCTTGAGGCGGGCGGCGATGGCGGGGTCGAGGCTGCTGGCGGGCGGCGTGGGGCCGGGCGTGCTGCTGGTCATGGGCCCATTGTGCCGTGGCCACGCCCGCTTCCCGGGCGGACGTCCACTGGGCGGACCCCGGGTGACGGCCGTACGCTGGCGGGCATGTCGACCCATGCGAAGCGTGAACGTCTTCTGCTCGCCGATCTGTTGGAAGCGGCGGGCCCCGAGGCCCTGACCCTGTGCGAGGGGTGGAAGACCCGTGATCTGGCCGCCCATGTGGTGGTCCGTGAGCGCCGCGCCGACGCGGCGGGCGGGCTGGTGGTCGCCGCCCTGAAGAACCGGCTGGAGCGGGTGCAGGCGGAGTTCGCGGCGAAGCCGTACGAGGAGCTGATCCAGCTGATCCGTACGGGCCCGCCGCGGTTCTCGCCGATGTCCCTGAAGCAGATCGACGAGGCGGCGAACACCGTCGAGTTCTTCGTCCACGCGGAAGACGTACGCCGGGCCCAGCCGGACTGGTCGCGGCGCGAGCTGGACCCGGTCTTCGCCGATGTGCTCTGGTCGCACACCGAGAAGACCGCCCGGCTGGTGGGGCGCAAGTCCCCGGTGGGGCTGGTGCTGCGCCGCCCGGACGGCCGGACGGCGGTGGCCCACAAGGGCGCCCCGGTGGTGACGGTGACCGGGGAGCCCTCGGAGCTGCTGCTGTTCGCGTTCGGCCGGCAGGACGCGGCGGACGTCCAGGTGGAGGGTGAGAAGGACGCGGTGGACCGGCTGCACCGGGCCGCGCTGGGGATGTAGGGCTCTCCTGGCTCCCCAACGGCCCGCCGGGGAGCACCGGGAAGCACCGGGAAGCACCGGGAAGCGTGACCGTCCGGGTGGCTTCTACGTTCCCAGCAGCCGCCGGGCCGCCAGGGCGAGGGAGACCTCCACGGCGTCCCGGGGGCGGGTCAGACAGCGGCCCGTGAGCTGTTCGAAGCGGCGCAGCCGGTTGAGGACGGTGTTGCGGTGGCAGTAGAGCCGCGCGCCCGCCCGCTGCGCCGAGCCGTCCGCGTCCAGCCAGGCCGTCAGGGTCTCCAGGATGACGTCCCGGTCGGAGGGGTCGAGCCGGTCCAGCGGGCCGAGCACCCGGTCGGCCAGGGCGGAGCCGAGGGCCGGGGAGGAGACGACGAGGGCGTCCGGGAGGTGCTCGTCGAGCAGCACCGTGCCCCCGGAGGCGGGACAGGCCCGCAGCGCGGTCTCCGCCAGCCGCCGGGCGTCCCCGAGCGCGGCCAGGCCGTCGACGGCGGAGCCGATGCCCGCCCGGGTGCCGGCGGGGGTCCGGGCGGAGGCGTCGAACGCGGCGGCGACGGCGTGCAGTTCGCCGGGCTCGCCCGCTTCGCCGGTGAGCCGGAGGATGGCGAACTCGGCGTCGGGTCCGGTGTGCCAGAGGGGGGTGGCGCCCGGGAGTGTCCCCGGGAGCGGGACCGGCAGAGGGAGCCGGTCGGTGGGCCCCGGCTGCTGCGGCCCGCGCGGGGCGGCGGCGACCGCGAGTACGGCGTACCGTCCCTGCTCCGGCAGCCCCAGCATGGCCGCCGCCTCGCGGAGGTCCGCGATCCGGGCGGTCCCGTCGAGCAGCGCCGCGACCATCAGCCGCTGCTGGTTCTCGCGGCGCCAGGACAGCCGCCGTTCGGCCTGCCGGTAGGCGTCCGCGACGATCCCGCAGTGCTCGTCGACGAAGTTCCACACATCGGCGGCGACATGGACGAGCAGCCGTACGTCGTCGGGGTCGCGCCGGGCCGTCTCGTCCACCAGGTCCTGCCAGACCATCGCGCCGCCCATCCGGAAGGCGTGCAGGACGGCGTCGAGCGGGACGCCCTGTCCGGCGCGGATCTCGCCGATCCAGCGGGAGGTGCGGTGGGCGGCCTCGCGGTACTCCCGGGGCTGGATCAGCGAGCCGACGTTGTGCCGCAGGGAGTGGTGGACCTCCTGCCAGACCTCGGCCCGGTCGGAGTCGATGGCCGCCCGGTAGCCGGGCTCCTGCTCGTACAGGGCCTCGACGAGCCGGTCGGTGAGCGCCGGGAGCGAGGCGACGAGGATCCGGGCGGCCCGGTGCAGCACCTCCACGGACTCGCGGTCGGCCAGGGAACGGAAGCGCTGGGGCAACGGCGTCGCGGGGTGGGTGCCGTGCGGCACCGGCACCGCGATCCGCGAACGTACGACCTGGGGCATGGCGGCCTCCACCGGGAATCGGCCGGCTGAGCGATCGGCCGGCTCGGAGCACCCGGCCCGGCAGGGCACGAGCGCAGCCGAATGATCCTGACGCCCGCAGAATGGCATACCGCCCGGTCGGTACCTAGGGGTCTGCGCGGAACTTGTCATCACGGTCCTGCAACCACCCGCTGTTCACGGCTCAGGGAGCGAGCAGCCGGGCCAGTTCGGTGCGGGAGCGGATGCCGAGGGCGGCGAAGACGTTACGGAGGTGGTGGTCGACCGTGCGCGGGCTGAGCGAGAGCCGGAGCGCGACCTCGCGGTTGGTGGCCCCTTCGGCGACACAGCGGGCGATGCGCTGCTGCTGCGGGGTGAGCGCGCGGAGCGCCCCGTCCGGTGCGGGCCGCACCGGCCTGCCCCGCTCCCCCGCCGCCCGCAGCTCGCCGCCCGCCCGTTCGGCCCAGGCGCGGGCCGAGCACCGCTGGAAGGCCACCAGGGCGTCGCGCAGCGGGGTGCGCGCCTCGCGGGTACGCCGGCGGCGCCGCAGCCACTGGCCGTAAAGGAGCTGGGTGCGGGCCCGTTCGAAGTCGCCGCCCGCCCGGTCGTGGTGGGCGAGGGCCTCCGCGTACCGGGCATCGGCCTCCCCCGTCGGTGCCAGCAGGGCGCGGCAGCGGGCCAGTTGGGCGGGGGCCTGGGGGTCGGCGGTCCGGCCGGTCCACCCGGCGAACTCGGCCACGGCGGTGCGGAGTTCCCCGGCCTCCTCGGCTCCCCGTCCCGCGAGGACGGCGGCCTCGACGTAGCAGGGCACGGCGAGCATCCGCGCGGCGAAGTGACCCTGCCGGGGTCCCGGGCGGACCAGCGGGCCGAGCCGGGCGGCCGCCTCCTCGGGGCGCCCGGCGGCCAGGTCGGCGCGGGCCCGGGCCCAGGTGGCGAGGGTCGCGGGCTGGGCGAGCCCGTGCGGCCCCGCCCCGGCCAGCGCGGCGTCGCAGTGGGCGGCGCAGGCCTCGGCGGGCCCTTCCACGGAGGCGGCGAGGGCGAGGACGGCGTGCAGGTGGACGGAGCTGTTGGGCTGCCCGGTACGGCGTGCCGCGTGCAGGCCCTCCAGGGCGTGGGCACGGGCCCCGGCGTGGCGACCGGCCCGGAGTTCGGCGTAGGCGAGGTGTTCCAGGGCCTGCGGCAGCAGGGCACCGGGCCCTCTGGTCCGTACGGCGGCGAGCGCCCGCGCCCCGGTCCGGCAGGCGGCGGCGACCTCCCCGAGGACGAGGGCGGCGACCCCGGCGCGGAGGAGGGCGGAGGCGTCGGCGGGGCCTTCGGGCCGGTGGGCCGAGTCCGCTCCGTCCGCCGGGTCCGCCGGGTCCGCCGGGTCCAGGCACTGGCGGAGCAGCGCGTGCCCCTCGGCCGTGCGCCCGGCGAGCACCGCGCACATCCCGGCCCGGTAGGAGGCGAAGTCACGGTCGTACGGGGTGGGGTCGATGCGGCCCATGGCCTTCAGGTAGCCGGGGGCGTCGCCCATCACCCAGGCCGCCTCGGCCGCACCGAGGAGGGCGTCGAGGGTGCGCCGGGGGTCGTGCGGGCCGAGCAGCGCGGCGGCGGCAAGAAGGGCTTCGTGGGCGTCGGCGGCGGGGCCGGAGCGGAGGGCGAGGAGGCCGTGGACGTAGGGGGCGAGGCCGTGGCCGGGTACGGGAGGCCCGGTGACCGGCTCCCCCACCGAGGACGCGGTCCGGGCGAGCAGGGCGCGGGCCAGGGCCGGGTCGCCCGCGAGGGCGGCCTGTTCGGCGGCCGCGGCGAAGCGGGCCGAGCGCAGGGCCCGGTCGGCGGTGAGCGCGGCGGCGCGGGCCAGGGCCGAGGAGCGTTCGGCACGCGGGTACGGGGCGGTCGCCGCCGCCTCCAGCCGGGCGGCGAGCCCGGCGTCCGGGCCGGGGGCCGCGCAGGCCCGCTGGACGAGGGAGGCGAGCGGGGCGGAACGGCCGCCGCCGGAGCGCACGAGCCGGGAGACCGAGGGGGCGGGCCGGCCACCGGACCCCGTCGGCAGCGGAGCCGAAGGGGCGGGGCGGTTGCCGGACCCCGTCGGCTGGGAGACCGAGGAATCGGGCCGGTCGCCGGACCCCGTCGGCAGCGGGGCCGAAGGGGCGGGGCGGCCGGTGGCCCTCGTCGACAGCGGAGCCGAAGAAGCAAGGCACCCGACGGCCCCCGCCGACAGCGAGGCCGAAGAAGCAAGGCAGCCGACGGCCCCCATCGACAGCGGAGCCGACGGGCCGAGCCGTTCGCCGGGCTCCGCCAGCAGGGCGGCGAGCAGTTCGTGGGTGGCGCGGCGGCGGGCGGGCGGGGCGTGGTGCAGGACGGCGCGGGAGACCAGCGGGTGGCTGAAGTGGACCCGACTGCCTGCCCGTTGGAGCAGGCCCCCGGTCACTGCGGGGCCGAAGAGCGCGCCGTCCAGGAAGTCCCGGGGCAGCCCGGTCCGGGTGCCCGCCCGCAGCAGGAGCAGGGCGTCCGCCCCGGCACCGGCAGGCTCGTGCTCCTGGGCGGCGGCGGCCAGCAGGAGCAGCGCGCGGGTGTGCGCCGGGAGCCCGTCCAGGCGGTCCGCGTGCGCGGCCAGCACGCTCTCGGCGCCGGGCAGCGGAGAGGGCAGCGGGGTGCGCCCGGTGAGCTGGTCCGGGGTGAGGCGGCCGGTGAGCCCGACGAGGAGCCGTGGATTGCCCGCCGCCTCCCGGAGAAGCTCGGCACGGACGACGGGGTCGAGTCCCCCCGTACCCACGCGTAGGCCGGGTCCCTCCCCGCCCCCCATGAGCCGGTCCAGGAGTGCGGCGGACGCGTCCTCGTCCAGGGGGCCGAGCCGGAGGGCGGGGAGTCCGGCGAAGGCGGGGCCGTCGTCGGACGTGATCAGGACGGCGACCCGGCTGCCCGCGCCGAGTCTGCGGGCCGCGAAGCCGAGGGCGGTGCGGGAGGCCGGGTCCCAGGCGTGGGCGTCGTCGGCGCAGACCAGCAGCGGGCGGGCGGCACCCAGTTCCCGTAGCCGGGTGAGCAGCGCGTCGGGAGTGAGGCCGGAGGGGGGGTGCGGCCCGGGCGGCGGTCCCGGGGCCGAGCAGAGCAGGGCGTGCAGTCCGCTGAAGGGCAGTCCGCGTTCGGCGGGGGCCGCGGTGGCGTACAGCACCGGCCCCCTGGGGCGGTGGGCGGCGGCGGCCTCGCGCAGCAGCGCGCTGCGGCCGAGGCCGGGTGGCGCCGCCAGGACGAGGGCCCCGCCGTCACCCCGCCGAAGCCGGGCCAACATGCCGTCCATGATGGCGAGTTCACCGCTGCGGCCGTACAGCCGGAGCGGACTGCGCACGGTCGTCGATGAGGTCACATCGGCACGTTACGTTCGGGGGTCCGACGGCGGAAGGTGTGCGTCCGGTCCCCCGGCCGGGGCGGTGCGGGCTCCCAGCCGGACGGCTCCGGCGCTGTGCTCGGGCACAGCGCCGGAGCCGCCGAAGGGGGCTCTCTACGAGGAGTGCGGGCAGGTGCCCCGGTACTCCGCGATGGTCGTGCTCGGGCCCGGGACCGGGCAGAGGAACTGCTCGTAGCGGGTGTCGTTGTCGATGAATCGCTTGAGCCACGAAAGGCTGTACTTCGCGATCGTGGTGTTGGACGTGTTGGGCGTGAAGTGCGAGGCGCCGCGCAGCTCCAGGTACGCCTTGTCCAGCGACCCGGGCAGCGACTGGTAGAAGGGCTTGGAGTGCGTGGCGACGGGGGCGACCGTGTCGCCGTCGGCCCCCACCACCAGGGTGGGCGTGCGCAGTTCGGGCCAGGTCTTGTCGGTGTTCCAGCCGGTCAGCGGGATCGCCGCCTTCAGGGACGTACGGCTCTTGGCGGCCTCCAGGGAGCCCCCGCCGCCCATCGAGTGGCCCATCACGCCGAGCCGGGTGGCGTCGACCCGGGTCCGTACCGAGCTGCGCTGGGTCAGGTAGTCCAGCGCGGACAGGAGCTGGCGGCCCCTGCTGTCGGGCTGGTCGAGGGTGGTGTTGGTGTCGATGGTGAAGACCACGAACCCCTGTGACGCGAGGCGCGGGCCGAGCCAGGCGATGGAGGACTGGTAGGCGGTGAAGCCGGGCGAGATGACGACCGCGCCGAAGGTGCCGTCGGCGGTGGACGTCGGGTAGTGGATGGTGCCGCCGCCGAACCCGCTCACCAGCAGCGAGGAGACGGAGGTCGAGGAGGTGGCGTACGAGCCCCGGCTCGCCTCGATGGAGGCGTTGGTGGGGGCCGGGCCGCGCTCGTAGGGGTTGGCGGCGGCGGCCTGGGCACCCGGGGCCAGGGCGGTCATCAGGAGTCCTGCGGTGGCCGCGGCGGCGGTCAGCAGGCTGGTGAACGTACGGCGGGAGCGGCTCGGGGGCGGGGGGACGGTGCCGGAGGGTAGGTGCTGCACGGGGGGGGATCCTCTCGGTGGTGGCGGGAACCACACCACGCGGGGCCCACGAGCCCGTCGTCCGGGGGCTGTCGGGGTGCGCCGCGTGGCTGCCGCCGTCGTCCGGCGGCGGTCGCCACTCTCCGGTCTGTCCCGTGCTCGCGCATCGGCGGTATCACCGGTCTCGGCGGACCGGGCCGCGCGGCAGGGGGCGTAAGGGGTGCGGCCGATCGGTTGACTGCCTGCGAGCGTGATGGGTGATGTCCCGTCCCGGACCGGCCCGGCCCGGCACGGTGGGGGCATGGCTCTCAGTCGCCGAGTCGCTCCGGCTGTTCGCCGCCTGCTACCCGCGCCCCGCCGATCGCCCGTGAGCTGTTCATCGGCGAGGCGACCGTCGAGAAACATCTGACCCACATCCACAGCGGGCTGGAGATGAAGGACCGGGCCGGGGCGGTGGCGGCCGCCTGCCGGCGGGGCATCCTGCGCTGACCCCCGTACCAGGCAGGGACAGACCGGTGACACCGCCCCGGCCCGGTCTCAGCGGACCGGGTGTCCCGCTTCCCGCAGCGCGTCCTTCACCTCGGAGATCCGCAGGTCGCCGAAGTGGAACACCGACGCGGCCAGCACCGCGTCCGCGCCCGCCTCGATCGCCGGGGCGAAGTCGGCGAGGCGGCCCGCGCCGCCGGAGGCGATGACGGGGACGGTGACGTGCCTCCGTACCGCCTCGATCATCTCCGTGTCGTAGCCGTCCTTCGTGCCGTCCGCGTCCATCGAGTTGAGCAGGATCTCGCCCGCGCCCAGCTCGGCGGCCCGGTGCGCCCACTCGACGGCGTCGATGCCGGTGCCCTTGCGGCCGCCGTGCGTGGTGACCTCGAAGGTGCCGTCCGGGGTGCGGCGGGCGTCGACCGAGAGCACCAGGACCTGGCGGCCGAAGCGCTCGGCGATCTCGCGGATGAGGTCGGGGCGGGCGATGGCGGCGGTGTTGACGCCGACCTTGTCCGCCCCGGCGCGCAGCAGCTTGTCCACGTCGTCGGGGGTGCGGACGCCGCCGCCGACGGTGAGCGGGATGAAGACCTGCTCGGCGGTGCGGCGGACCACGTCGTACGTGGTCTCGCGGTCGCCGCTGGAGGCGGTGATGTCGAGGAAGGTCAGTTCGTCGGCGCCCTCGGCGTCGTACAGCTTGGCCATCTCGACGGGGTCGCCCGCATCGCGCAGGTTCTGGAAGTTGACGCCCTTGACGACCCGGCCGTTGTCGACGTCCAGGCAGGGGATGACCCGTACGGCGAGAGTCATCGGGAGCCTCCCCGGTAGGCCTCTACCTCGACCTCGACGACCAGGCTCGGGTCGACGAACCCGGACACGATGATCATGGAGGCGGCGGGGCGTACGGCGTCGAACAGCTCCTTGTGGGCGCGGCCGACATCGTCCACGTCCCGGGCGTGCGTGATGTACATCCGGGTACGGACGACGTCCTCACGGCCGAGGCCCACCTGCTCCAGCGCCGCGAACGCGACGTCGAAGGCGGTGATCGTCTGCTCGTACGGGGAGCCGGCGGAGATCTGGCCGTTCACCACGGAGGTGCAGCCGGCCACCAGGACGAGGCCGCCCGGGAGCTCGACCGCGCGGGAGTAGCCGAACTTCTCCTCCCAGGGGGCGCCGGTGGAGATCCGGCGTACGGAGTCCGAAGCGGTGGCGTCCGTCATACGGCGACCGCCTTCAGCGCCTCTTCCAGCGTGAACGCCTTCGCGTACAGCGCCTTGCCGACGATCGCGCCCTCGACGCCTTCGGGGACGAGGAGGGAGATCGCGCGGAGGTCGTCCAGGGAGGAGACACCGCCGGAGGCGACGACCGGACGGTCGGTGACCGCGCAGACGTCCCGCAGGAGGCCCAGGTTCGGGCCCTGGAGGGTGCCGTCCTTGGCGATGTCGGTGACGACGTACCGCGCGCAGCCCTCGGCGTCGAGGCGGGCCAGCGTCTCGTAGAGGTCGCCGCCGTCGCGGGTCCAGCCCCGGCCGCGCAGGGTGGTGCCGCGTACGTCGAGGCCGACGGCGATCTTGTCGCCGTGTTCGGCGATGACCTTGGCGACCCACTCCGGGGTCTCCAGGGCGGCCGTGCCGAGGTTGACGCGGCGGCAGCCGGTGGCGAGGGCGGCGGCGAGCGAGGCGTCGTCGCGGATGCCGCCGGAGAGCTCGACCTTGATGTCCATGGCCCCGGCGACCTCGGCGATCAGCTCCCGGTTGTCCCCGGTGCCGAAGGCGGCGTCCAGGTCGACGAGGTGCAGCCACTCGGCACCGGCGCTCTGCCAGGCGAGGGCGGCCTCCAGCGGGGAGCCGTAGGAGGTCTCGGAGCCGGACTCGCCGTGCACGAGGCGGACGGCCTGGCCGTCGCGGACATCGACGGCGGGGAGCAGTTCAAGCTTCGGCATTACAGCGTCTCGATCCAGTTGGTCAGCAGCTGGGCGCCGGCATCGCCGGACTTCTCGGGGTGGAACTGGGTGGCCCACAGCGCGCCGTTCTCCACGGCGGCCACGAACCGTTCGCCGTGCGTGGCCCAAGTGACCTTGGGGGCACGGATCTTGGCGTTGGTCACTTCGAGGGACCAGTCGTGCGCCGCGTACGAGTGCACGAAGTAGTAGCGGGCGTCGGCGTCCAGGCCCGCGAAGAGCCGGGAGTCCTCGGGGGCCTCGACGGTGTTCCAGCCCATGTGCGGGACGACGTCGGCCTTCAGGGGGCCGACCGTACCGGGCCACTCGTCCAGGCCCTCGGTCTCCACACCGTGCTCGATGCCCTTCTCGAACAGGATCTGCATCCCGACGCAGATGCCCATCACGGGGCGGCCGCCGGAGAGCCTGCGGCCCACGATCCAGTCGCCGCGGGCCCGCTTCAGCCCATCCATGCAGGCGGAGAACGCGCCGACGCCGGGGACGAGCAGCCCGTCGGCGTTCATCGCGCGGTCGTAGTCGCGGGTGATCTCGACGTCCGCGCCGACGTGGGCGAGGGCCCGCTCGGCGGAGCGGACGTTGCCGAAGCCGTAGTCGAAGACGACGACCTTTTTCGTGTCAGTCACAGCGTGCCCCTCAGTCCCACAGGCCCTGGATCCGCAGGATGCCCGCCACCAGGCACATCACGGAGCCGATCGACAGCAGCACGATGACGCCCTTGGGCATCCCCTGCTTGGCGAAGGAGTAGACGCCGCCGGCCAGGAAGAGGCCGACGACGATCAGGATGGTGTTGAGGCCGGTCACAGGGCGCCCTTCGTGGAGGGCAGGATGCCGGCGGCGCGCGGGTCGTGCTCGGAGGCGTAGCGCAGGGCGCGGGCGAGGGCCTTGAACTGGCACTCCACGATGTGGTGGGCGTTGCGCCCGTACGGCACGTGGACGTGCAGGGCGATCTGTGCCTGCGCGACGAAGGACTCCAGGATGTGCCGGGTCATCGTCGTGTCGTACTCGCCGATCATCGGCGCCATCTTCTCGGGCTCGGTGTGCACGAGGTAGGGGCGGCCGGAGAGGTCGACGGTGACCTGGGCGAGCGACTCGTCCAGCGGGACGGTGCAGTTGCCGAAGCGGTAGATGCCGACCTTGTCGCCGAGGGCCTGCTTGAAGGCGGCGCCGAGCGCGAGCGCGGTGTCCTCGATGGTGTGGTGGCTGTCGATGTGCAGGTCGCCCTCGGTCTTGACCGTGAGGTCGAAGAGGCCGTGGCGGCCGAGCTGGTCGAGCATGTGGTCGTAGAAGCCGACCCCGGTGGCGACATCGACCTTTCCGGTGCCGTCGAGGTTGATCTCGACGAGCACGGACGTTTCCTTCGTGGTGCGTTCCACGCGGCCTACGCGGGGGCTCATGCGTCGTGCTCCTTCTTGAGTTCGCGTACCGCATCGAGGAACGCGTCGTTCTCTGCCGGGGTTCCCGCGGTGACCCGCAGCCATCCCGGTACGCCGTTGTCCCGGACCAGGACGCCCCGGTCGAGGATCCGCCGCCAGACGGCGTGGCTGTCGTCGAAGCGGCCGAACTGGACGAAGTTGGCGTCCGAATCGGTGACCTCGTAGCCGATGGCGCGCAGCTCGGCCACCAGCCGGTCGCGCTCGTCCTTGAGCCGTGCGACGTACCCCAGCAGCGTATCGGTGTGCTCCAGGGCCGCGAGCGCGGTGGCCTGGGTGACGGAGGAGAGGTGGTACGGCAGCCGCACCAGCTGGACCGCGTCGACCACGGCCGGGTCGGCGGCGAGGTAGCCAAGGCGCAGCCCGGCGGCGCCGAACGCCTTGGACATGGTCCGGGAGACGATCAGGTTGCGGCGGCCCTCGATCAGCGGCAGCAGCGAGGGGCGGTGGCTGAACTCGCCGTACGCCTCGTCGACGATGACGATCGAGGGCCCGGCGGCCTGGGCGGCGTCGTACAGGGCGAGGACGGTGTCGGCGTTCACCGCGGTGCCGGTGGGGTTGTTGGGCGAGGTGATGAAGACGACCTCGGGCCGGTGCTCGGCGATGGCGGCGCGGGCGGCTGCCACGTCGATGGTGAAGTCCGCCGAGCGCGGTCCGGAGATCCAGCCGGTGCCGGTGCCGCGCGAGATCAGGGCGTGCATCGAGTACGAGGGTTCGAAGCCGATCGCGGTGCGGCCGGGCCCGCCGAAGGTCTGGAGCAGCTGCTGGAGGACCTCGTTGGAGCCGTTGGCCGCCCAGACGTGGGCCGCCGTCACCTCGTGCCCGGCGGTGCGGGTGAGGTAGCGGGCCAGCTCGGTACGGAGCTCGACGGCGTCCCGGTCGGGGTAGCGGTTGAGGTCGCGGGCGGCCTCGCGGACCCGCTCGGCGATGCGGTCGACGACGGCTTCGGGGAGCGGGTAGGGGTTCTCGTTGGTGTTGAGGCGTACGGGGACGTCGAGCTGGGGGGCTCCGTACGGGGACTGGCCGCGCAGTTCGTCGCGGATGGGGAGCTCGTCCCAGGGGTTGCGGGGCTCGTTCCCGGCGTTCCCTGCGTTCCCGGCCTCGGCGTTACGGGGGGTGGTGCTGCCGTTCGCGTCCGCGGGCTTGCGGGGCGTGGTGCTGTCGTTCACATCCGCGTCTGCGGGCTCGCGGGTGGTGCTGTCGTTCGTCACTGCTGCGGAACCTTCCAGCCGAACCGTGCCTTGAGGGCCGCGCCGTGGGCGGGCAGGTCCTCCGCCTCGGCGAGGGTCACCACGTGGTGGGTGACCTCGGCGAGCGCGTCGCGGGTGTAGTCGACGATGTGGATGCCGCGCAGGAAGGACTGCACGGAGAGGCCCGAGGAGTGGCAGGCGCAGCCGCCGGTGGGCAGGACGTGGTTGGAGCCCGCGCAGTAGTCGCCGAGCGAGACCGGCGACCAGGGGCCGACGAAGATCGCTCCGGCGTTGCGGACCCGGTCGGCGACGGCGGCCGCGTCGGCGGTCTGGATCTCCAGGTGCTCGGCACCGTACGCGTCGACGACCTTGAGGCCGTCCTCGATGGAGGAGACCAGGACGATCGCGGACTGGCGCCCGGCGAGGGCGGGCTCGATGCGGTCCTTGATGTGCTTGGTGGCGGCGACCTGCGGGGCCAGCTCGGCCTCGGTGGCGGCGGCCAGCTCCGCGGAGTCGGTGACCAGGACGGCGGCGGCCATCGGGTCGTGCTCGGCCTGGCTGATCAGGTCGGCGGCCACGTGCACCGGGTCGGCGCCGGAGTCGGCGAGGATCGCGATCTCGGTGGGCCCGGCCTCGGCGTCGATGCCGATGCGGCCCTTGAGGAGGCGCTTGGCGGCGGCCACGTAGATGTTGCCGGGGCCGGTGACCAGGTTGACCGGGAGACAGTCCTCGGTGCCGTACGCGAACATCGCGACGGCCTGGGCGCCGCCCGCCGCGTACACCTCGTCCACGCCGAGCAGGGCGCAGGCGGCGAGGATCGTGGGGTGCGGCAGCCCGTCGAAGTCCTTCTGCGGCGGGGAGGCCACCGCGATGCCCTCGACGCCCGCCTCCTGGGCCGGGACGACGTTCATCACGACGGAGGAGGGGTAGACCGAGCGGCCGCCGGGGACGTAGAGCCCGACGCGCTCGACGGGAACCCACTTCTCGGTGACGGTGCCGCCGGGAACGACCTGGGTGGTGTGCGTGGTGCGGCGCTGCTCGCGGTGGACGAGGCGGGCGCGGCGGATCGACTCCTCCAGCGCTGCCCGGACGGCCGGGTCCAGCTCCTCCAGCGCCTTCGTCAGCGCCTCGGCGGGCACCCGGACCGACGCGATCCGGACACCGTCGAACTTCTCCCCCCACTCGATCACTGCCGCGGAGCCACGATGGCGTACGTCCTCGCAGATGGGCCGCACCGTCTCCAGGGCGGCTTCCACGTCGAACTCGGCACGGGGCAGCAGGTCGCGCAGGGCGGCGCCCTCGGGGAGGGCGTCACCGCGCAGATCGATTCGAGAGATCACACCGCAATTCTCGCAGACGGCTCAGGCCCGCCGGTCGCCCGTATCACTGGCTGATACATATCCCGGCCCGCCCGGCCAGTACCTGTCTCGGCCAAGTCCGGCCGGGCGCGACTGTCACTGGTGACCGATAGCTTTCACACCGTCACACAGAGGGAAGAACAGCACTACGGCATGTGTGCACGGAGGGAGCGGCAGTGACCGAGCCGCACGAAGGGGACATCCCGGACGGCCTCAGCGCAGCGGAGCTGGGCATGTGGCAGTCCTTCCGCAACGGGACCACCTACGACTTACGCACCTACGACTCCACCCGCAACGATCCGTTCGCCCAGCACACCTGGGGCCCCGAGCGGAGTGTCGGGGCGCGCACGGTGGCGCGGCTGCTGCTGAGCGGGCCGCCGGCGCGGCCCGGCCGGGTGGCGGCGCTCAAGCTCCGGGGGGTGCGGATCACCGGGAAGCTGGACCTGGCGGGCGGCCGGGTGGCTCCGTACGTGGAGCTGACGGGGTGCCGCTTCGAGCAGGAGGTGGTCCTCCCGGAGTGCCACTTCACGACGTTACGGATGGTGGGCTGCCTGCTGCCCCGGCTGGAGGCGGCCCGGCTGCACACGGAGGGCGATCTGCATCTGCCGCGCTGCCGGATCGACCGGGGCATCCGGCTCACCGACGCGCAGATCGGCACGGACCTGCTGATCAACCAGCTCAGCGTGGGGCCCGACCGGCACGGCCGGGCGTTCGTCGGGGACGGTATGGCGGTGGCCCAGGACCTCCAGGCCGAGATGATCGAGACGCACGGGGAGCTGAGCCTGCGCGGGGCGAAGGTGGGCGGTTCGCTGAGCCTGCGCGGCAGCCATCTGCGGGCGGCGGAGGACCGGCGCGCGCTGAACGCTCCGCAGCTGACGGTGGAGCGCACGCTCTACATGACCGAGGCGTGGGTGAGCGTCGAGACGGGGAACCAGGGCACGACTCCCCCGTACGGCGTGGTCTACGCCCCGACCCCGGCGCGCGGGACCCGGTCGCAGATCTTCGAGTGCAAGGGCGGGGTGCGGCTGGACGACGGGCGGTTCGGGGACGCGGTGGACCTGCACAAGGCCCGGTTCACGATGACCCGGCAGGAGGAGCTGTCGCTGCGCCGGATCGTCACGCCGGAGCTGCGGTTCAACGCGGAGCGCCCGGAGGAGGGCCGGGTCGTGCTGAACGGCGCGAAGGTGGTGACCCTGATCGACCTGTCCACCAGCTGGCCGGGGCCCGGGGGCCTGGCGATGGGCGGCTTCGTCTACGAGAACCTCGTCCCGTACGGCCACTTCCCGCTCTCGCGGCGGCTGGAGTGGGTGCTCGCGGCGACCCCGGAGTACGTCCCCGAGCCGTACGAGCGCCTCGCGACGGTGCTGCGCGGCAGCGGCGAGGACGCGGACGCGCGGGAGGTGCTGCTGGCCAAGCAGCGGCGCCGCCGGGAGACGCTGCCGCCCGCCGCGAAGGCGTGGGGGTTCCTCCAGGACTGGACGGTGGCGTACGGGTACCGGCCGGGGCGGGCGGCGGTGTGGATGGCGGTGCTGTGGGCGGCGGGGACGGCGGCCTTCTCGCAGTACTTCCCGGCGCCGATCAAGGACGACGAGTCCCCGCTGTGGAACCCCGCGCTCTACGCGCTGGACCTTCTCATCCCGGTGATCAACCTCGGCCAGGACGGATATTGGCGGATGGAGGGCGGCTGGCAGTGGGCGGCGGCCGCTCTGGTGCTCGTGGGGTGGATATTGGCCACGACGGTGGCCGCAGGAGCCTCCCGGCTGCTGCGGCGGGGCTGACCGAAAGAGCAGATGGAACCGGGTGCGGATGCCCAGGACCGGCGCATCCGAGGCTTCCACCGGACGGCTGCGACCCCACCGACAGCACATCCACAGGGTCACTTTCAAGCCATCGGCGAACATTTCCTTTGCCCGTTCTTGACCCGCCCCTGTACAACCCATTCACTCGCCACAGAAGCTTCACAGCGCACCCCTGGCGCGGCCCTCACCAGCGCTTTTCAATGGTCTGCACCATGGCCTTCCTTCGCGCTCTGCTCAGCACCGCGCGCATGATCCGGTACAGCCCTCCGCTGTCCGCCGGACTGCCCGCGGATGACGCCGTGCTGCTCGACGCCCCCGACGAGCGGCTCTCCCCGGCGCTGGTGGCCGCCGCCCTGGGCGACCACGAACCGGCCGCCGAGCTGCTCGCCGCCACCCGTGACACCGCCGACTGGGAGAACCGCGACCGCTATCTCGGCCGGCTCGTCACCTTCGCCCGGCATCGGGACGGCTGGCTCGCCCACTGGCTGGCCGCCGCCCCGCGCGACCCCGACGCCCTGCTGGTCAAGGCGGAGCTCGCGGTCCGCCGGGCCTGGGAGTCGCCCGCCCGCGCGGAACGGCTCCACGAGGTGGGCCCGATGATCAGCGCGGCCGCCCAGGCGGACCCGCGCGACCCGGTGCCGTGGCGGCTCGCCTTGGACCACGCCCGGGGCACCCACGCCACGCACACCGCCTTCGAGTCGTTGTGGGAGCAGGCCATACGGCGCTCCGCGCACCACTACGGCTGCCATGTGGCGGCCCTGCGCTACCTCTCCGCCGCCTGGTACGGCTCGCACCGCGAGTGCTTCGACTTCGCCGAGCGGGCCGCCGAGGACGCCGTACCCGACTCGCTGGTGCAGGCCCTGCCGGTCCGGGCGGCCTTCGCCCTCCTCCTGGACGCCCAGGCGCCGGTCCGGGCCGCCTCCGTACTGGAGGAGCGGATCGACGCGGCGGCCGACGCGGCCATCCGGCTCTCGGCCGCCTACCGGCCCGGCGACCCGTGGCCCGCCGAGGTCCGCAACCTGCTCGCGTACGTCCTCCTCGCCCGGGGCCGCTGGGCCGAGGCGCTGGACCAGTTCACGCTGATCGGGCTGCACGCGACGTCGTTCCCGTGGTCCTCGGTCTCCGACGACGCGCTGGGCCGATTCCTCGACGCCCGGGACGGCGCACGGCTCCAGGTGGCCGCCATGACCCCCTTGCGCGGCCGGGCCGACCGCGGCCGTCCGCGTGGCCATTACGCTTGAGCGCTGTGACCACCGCCCGTCTTCCCCTGTTCCCGCTCAACGTGGTGCTGTTCCCCGGCCTCGTGCTGCCGCTCAACGTCTTCGAGGAGCGGTATCGCGCCATGATGCGGGAGCTGCTGAAGAGCGACGAGGACGAACCTCGCCGCTTCGTCGTGGTCGCCATCCGCGACGGCCGCGAGACCGCGGTGACGGGCACCGGCATGCCGGACCCCGTCGCCTCCGCACCCCCCGCCGAACGCGCCCCCGCCGAGGGCTTCGGCCCCGACCCGATCCAGACCTTCCACCGGGTCGGCTGCGTGGCCGACGCGGCGACCATCCGCGAGCGTGCGGACGGCAGCTTCGAGGTCCTGGCCACCGGCACCACCCGGGTCAGGCTGCTCTCCATCGACGCGAGCGGCCCGTATCTGAGCGCCGAGGTCGAGGAGGTGGCCGAGGAGCCCCTCGCGGAGGACGAGGCCGACGAGGCCGGAGCCCTGGCCGAGGGCGTCCTGCGGGCCTTCCGCGCCTACCAGAAGCGGCTGGCCGGAGCGAACGAGCGCTCCCTCGCCACGAGCTCCGAACTCCCCGACGACCCCTCCGTCGTCTCCTACCTGGTCGCGGCGGCCACGGTCCTGGACATCCCCACCAAGCAGCGCCTCCTCCAGGCCCCGGACACCGCCACCCGCCTGCGCGAGGAGCTGACGCTGCTGCGCCGGGAGACCGCGGTCATCCGCCACCTCCCGTCGCTGCCCGCCCCCGACCTGACCCGCGCCCCCACCCACCCCAACTGAACGAGGACTCCGTACCGGTGGCGAAGAAGCCGAAGAAGCAGCCGGGCTCCACCCCCGCCACGGTCGCCCTGACCGCGGCGGGCACCGCCTTCACGGTCCACGCGTACGACCACGACCCGGCCTCCCCCTCCTACGGCGAGGAGGCCGCCGAGGCCCTGGGCGTCTCCCCCGACCGGGTCTTCAAGACCCTGGTCGCGGACGTGGACGGCGAACTGACGGTCGCGGTCGTCCCGGTGGCGGGCTCCCTGGACCTCAAGGCCCTGGCCGCCGCGGTGGGCGGCAAACGCGCCACGATGGCGGACCCGGCGGCCGCGGAACGCACCACGGGCTATGTGCGCGGCGGCATCTCCCCCCTGGGCCAGCGCAAGCGCCTGCGTACGGTGCTGGACGCGTCGGCCCGGTCGCACGCGACGGTGTGCGTGTCGGCGGGGCGGCGGGGCCTGGAGGTGGAGCTGTCGGCGACGGATCTGGCAGGGCTGACGGGGGCGGTGTTCGCGGAGATCGGCCGGCCGGCGTAGCCCCTTCCGGGGGCGCTGCCCCGGTTTCGGGAAGGGGCGGGTAGGGGAACAGCCCGCCGCAGGCGCCCCACCCGCACCGCTAGGACGCCCCCGGCCCCCCGTCAGACGTCGACCACCCCGCCCCACCCCACTCCGGCTCAGCCTCCCGAGGCCCGAACACCCCGGTCAGCGCCAGATGCGCACCCATCGCCACGATCGACCACACCAGCACCGCCGCCGCCACCCCATGCAGCTCCAGCGGGGCGTCGAAGGCCACCCCCTTGCCCACCTCCCGCGCCCGGGCCACCACGTCGGAGGACGGCCCCAGCCAGACCCCGACCCGCCAGGCCACCAGCGAGCCGAGCACCCCGCCCAGCGCGAGACCCACCACCACGAAGACACCACCGCGCCGCAGCCGCCAGAAGACGGCCGCCGCCGACGCCAGGCCGAACCCGGCCGCCAGCAGCACAAACGTTCCGGCCGCCCCGATCGCCTCCTCCCCCTCACTGTTCTCCAGGAAGACGGCGCTGCCGTCGGAGACCAGGGGAACCCGGGGCGCGAGCCACAGCCACAGCAGCCCCAGGGCGATACCGGTCAGCGCCAGGAGCGCGACGACCACGGCGGCCTGACGGAGCTCCGTGGCCGTGTCCGGGTCGTCGGGCGAGACGTACGCGGGCGCGAGGTGCGAGCCCGAGGGCGGGGCCTGCCACGGATCGTGGGGGTTCGGCTGGTGAGGCGGCGTCAGAGGTGCGGTCACCGTGCCATCGTGCCAGGCCACCCTGTGCGGCGCCTCACCGGCCGCCGCACACACGCGCACGGCGGGCCACCGGCGTACGGCGCCCCCTCAGACGCGAGCACCAGCCCCTACCGTACGGCCGCCCGCCGGTACGCCCACGTGGCCACGGCCAGCGACAGCACCCCCACCACCGCGCAGATCGCGAGGAAGAAGCCGATCATGCCCCAGTCCGGAGAGGCGTCGAAGGAGCGGGCCAGCGCCTCGACCCCGTACGTCGAGGGCAGCAAGTCACGCGCCCAGCCCACCGGCCCCGGCAGCCGGTCGGCCGGCAGTACGCCGAGGAGGAGGGCGGCGGACATCCCCAGCTGCCCCAGCAGGGTGGCCAGCTCCTGGCGCGGGGCGAGCAGCCCGAGAGCGGCCCCCAGACCGGCCAGCGCCGCGCCCGAGAGCGGGATGACGGCGACCAGGACCCACAGATGGGTCAGCGGGAGCTGGAACAGCACGCTCCCGGTGATCGCCGTGAAGACCGCGCCGGGCACGGTGAACGAGGCGTACGCGGCCGCCGCCCCCAGCACCACGGCCGCGGGCGGCACCGGCAGGGTGGCGTAGTGGTCGAGCCCGCCGCCGGCCCGCAGCTGGCCGAAGTACTGGGCGAGCAGGTTGAGCGCGACGAACGCCACCACCAGCACGCTGGAACCGGCGACCACCGCACGGGCCTCGGCCCCGCCGTCGACGACGCCCCGCATCAGGACCATGATCCCGACGGACTGGAAGGTCGCCACGAAGAGCAGGGGGATCCGGGCGACCCGCGCCCGGGAGAGCTGGGCGCGGTAGACGGCGGCCAGCGAGGGCAGCAGCCGGGCGCGCGGCGCGAGCGGGGCGGGCACGGTCCGCGCGGCGGAACCGGGGCCGGAGGGGCGGGGCTGGGGCCGGACACGCGACGGTGCGGTCCGGGCCGGAATGATGCTCGTCACCTGAGGCCGCTCCCCTTACACCCGTCCAGTACATCCACCGCGCCCACCGCGTCCCGTACACCACTCGCGTACAGCACGTCCCGCACCTCACACACGCACAGCACGTCCCGCACATCGACTACGTACAGCGCCCGCACACCGTTCAGCGCCCGCAGCCCGCGTCCATGGATCCTCACGCCTTCACCAGCCCTTTGCTCGCATTGGCCGCGTCCCCGCCGAGCGCCAGATACACATCTTCCAGGCTGGGTGTGGCCAGGGTGAAATCGTCGAGCGCGGCGAAGGCCGCGCCGCCCGTCACCGCGGCGACCGCCGCCCGCGCCTCGTCGGGGCCGAGCCGCAGCACCCAGCGCCGCCCGGACTCCTGGGCCAGGGCGCGCAGCGCCGCGACCTCCGGGACCTCCAGCGGGGCCCGCTCGCGCCACATGAGCTCGACGCGGACCTCCCCGGCCACCTTCTCCTTGAGCCCGGAGGGGGTGTCGCAGGCGATGACCCGGCCGCGCTCCAGGACGGCGACCCGGTCGAGGACGGTCTCGGCCTCGATGACGTTGTGGGTGACCAGCAGGACCGTGGCGCCGCGCTCGGCCCGGCGCCGGTCGACAGCGGCCCAGACGGCCCGCCGGGCCACCGGGTCCATCCCGGTCGTGGGCTCGTCCAGGACCAGCACGGGCCGGTCCCCGACGAGGGTGGCGGCGAAGCAGGCGAGCCGGCGCTGACCGCCGGAGAGCTTCTTCAGGGGCCGCCCGGCCAGTTCGGTGAGGCCGAGCTCCTCCAATACGGCGTCGCGTTCGGCGCGCGCCTCGCGGACGTGGAGCCCGCGCAGCCGTCCGGTGGTCTCGGCGGCCAGGGAGACGGTCAGCTCGTCCAGGGCGGTGGATTCCTGCCCGAGGTAGCCGATCAGCCGGGAGGCCCGCTCGGGGTGGCGTACGAGGTCGTGGCCGAGGACTTCCACGGAGCCGGAGTCGGGGCGCATCAGCCCGGTGAGCTGACGGACGAGCGTGGACTTGCCGGCGCCGTTGGGGCCGAGCAGTCCGAAGATCTCGCCGCGCTCGACATCGAGGCTGATCCCGTCGGTGGCGCGCACCTCGGGGGTGGCGGGTGCGCCTCGGCGGCCCCGGACGGCGGGGTAGGTCTTGACGAGGTCACGCACCGCGCACACGGTGCCGGTGTCGCTCTGCGCCTGTGCTGTGCCCGTACTCACGAGGTACGAGGGTACGGGGTCACATGCCCCGGTTCGCGCCCGGGGCCACCACGCGTCGCGGAGCCCGGCACGATCCGCGGGAAAGGCCCTATTCCCCGGCGGGCACGTGTTCGGCCGCCGCGCGCACGTCGATCTCGCGCCAGAACCCCGCCCGGATCGCATAGCGGTCGTGCTCGTCGATCTGGTCGTCCTTGTGGGCGAGGAGCCCGAAGCGGGCCGCGTACCGCAGGAGTTCGCCGTCGATGCGGTGCGGGATGCGGGGGTACATGGTGGAGAGCTTCTGGAGGTGGACGGTCTCCGGAAGGCGTTCCATCCAGCGCCGGGCGAAGACCTGGCCCACCTCGAAGGGGTCGCCGCCGACGGTGGTGATGTCCTCCTCCCGGTCGGCCCAGCGCTGTTCGGCGCTGGTGAGCTGGGCGAGGGTCGGCAGGGAGGCGGTCTCGGCCGGTTCGCCGAGGGGGCCGCCGCGCTCGATCCAGCCCTTGTCGGAGGACCAGCGCAGGGTGGCGTTGGCCGGGGTGGCGTTCTGGGCCGCGGTCCGCTCGGGGTGGGTGGCGTGGGCGCGGAGTGCGGCGAGGTCCTTGGGGGTGGGGACGGTCTTGTGGCCGGGGGCGGGCGCCGGGGCGGAGGAGCCGGTCCCGGCGGGTGCGGCGGGGCCGTTGCGGGCGGCGGCCGCCTGGGCCGCCGCCTCGGAGGCCCGCTCGGCGGAGGCGGCGAGGGCGGCCTCGGGCAGCGGCGCGGAGAGGATGGCGGCGATCTCGGGGCGCGGGGCGGGCGGCGGGGCGCAGCTGGAGCCGGTGTCCTTGGCGCGGACGGCCTTGGTGATCCAGGCCCGGTCGAGCACCCGCCGCTCGTCCGCCTCGGCGACCAGGTCCTCGGACTGGTTGTAGTCGCCGTCGGCGGCCTGGACGGCCCACAGGTGGACGGCGACCCCGTGCTCCTTGGCGGACATCAGGCCGGGCAGCAGATCGCCGTCGCCGGTCACCAGGACCACGTCGGAACAGGCCCGGTTCCTGGCCAGCTCGGTGAGCTCGGCGTGCATGGCGGCGTCCACGCCCTTCTGCGCCCAGCGTCCGTCGCTGCGGGTCAGGGCTCCCAGCCGTACGGTCACCCGGGGCATCACGCGGAGTCTGCGGTGCTCCGGCTGGGGGACCCGGTCGGGGGCCCCGTCGAACCAGTAGATCCTCAGCAGCGGCTGCTGGGTATCGGCCTCCGCCCGCTCGCGCAGCCCCTGGATGAGGGCCGCGTGGTCGACGGTGATACGGGAACGGGCGGGCTCTCCGGCCAGCAGACTCGCGGCTGCGCCCAGCAAGTAGCCGGCGTCCACCAGGACGACGCAACGGTCCACGCGTTCCACCCTCTTCCAGGAATTCGGGAACGGTTCAGCGGCCCGCCCCTCGATGACCGGGTCCGCTTACCCAGGGTTTCCTTCGAGTCTGCCCGACCGCGCAAGGGTTGACGGCCGGAACTGGATCATCGGCGTGGCGAATCGGGAAAGGGGCGGAAAAGGTCCGGCGCGGGCGGCCGGACACGGGACGGGCGGACGGGCCCGGAGCCGGGCCGACGACCGGGCCACCGCGGATACCACTACGCACGGTAATGATCCAACATGCACTGTTTGTGGGGCTATGTGAGTCTGACGATGGTCCTGGCCCCCCAGGATTCCCCACAGGAGGCATTCACCATGGCGAAGAACAAGAACCGCAAGCAGGGCAGCCAGCACGATCGCGCGTCCGCCTCGGAGCGCAGCGCCGAGCAGGCCAAGTCGACGGCGTACGAGTCGCAGACCCAGCCGCAGACGCAGGCCCAGGGCAGCCCGTCCGACGTGGCGCGCAAGCACCAGCGGCGCTTCGGCCACAACTGACGCGTCGGCCGCTCGCGGTCATGCACGAGAGGGGCGTCCCGCACCTGCGGGACGCCCCTCTCGTCGTCTCTCCCTGCTCAGCCGGCCAGGCAGGACGGGCCGAGCAGCACCTTCAGGTCGCCGAAGAGGGCCGGGTCGGGCTTGACCCGGTGCCGGTCCAGGCGGAGCACGGTGGTCTTGCGGGGGCCCTGGAGCCTGATGCGTACCTCGGTGTCGCCCCGGTGGTGGCTGAGCACCTCGCCGAGCCGGGTGACCATCGGCGGGGTGATCTTCACGGTGGGGATGGTGAGGACGACCGGCGCGTTGGTCCCTGCGTTGGAGATGTCGGGAACCTGCATCTCCATGGCGACCAGCCGGGGCACGTCCTCGCGCTTGTCGAGGCGGCCCTTGACGAAGACGACGGTGTCCTCGACGAGCTGGGTGGAGACCAGCTGGTAGGTGGCGGGGAAGAACATGCACTCGATGGAGCCCGCGAGGTCCTCCACGGTGGCGATGGCCCAGGCGTTGCCCTGCTTGGTCATCTTGCGCTGGAGGCCGGAGATGATGCCGCCGACGGTGACGATCGAGCCGTCGCTGTAGTCGCCGCCCATGAGCTGGGAGATCGAGGCGTCGGCCTTGTCGGAGAGGACGTGCTCCAGGCCGAAGAGCGGGTGGTCGGAGACGTACAGGCCGAGCATCTCGCGCTCCTGGGCGAGCAGGTAGGCCTTCTCCCACTCGATGTCGGAGAACTCCACGTCGAGCCCGAAGCCCGGCTCGTCGCTCTCCTCCTCGCCCATGCCGCCGAAGAGGTCGAACTGGCCCTCGGCCTCCTTGCGCTTGACCTGGACCACGTTGTCGATCATCGGCTCGTGGTGGGCGACCAGGCCCTTGCGGGTGTGGCCCATCTCGTCGAAGGCTCCGGCCTTGATCAGCGATTCGACGGTCCGCTTGTTGCAGACGACCGCCTCGACCTTGTCGAGGAAGTCGGGGAAGGTGCTGTACTTCCCCTTGGCCTTGCGGGAGCGGATGATCGAGTCCACGACGTTCTGGCCGACGTTGCGGATGGCGGTCAGGCCGAAGAGGATCACGTCGTCGCCCTGGGCGGCGAAGTTGGACAGCGACTCGTTGACGTTGGGCGGCAGCACCTTGATGCCCATGCGGCGGCACTCGTTGAGGTAGACCGCGGACTTGTCCTTGTCGTCCTTGACCGAGGTCAGCAGGGCGGCCATGTACTCGGCGGGGTAGTTCGCCTTGAGGTAGGCGGTCCAGTAGGTGACCAGGCCGTACGCCGAGGAGTGCGCCTTGTTGAACGCGTACCCGGCGAACGGCACCAGGACGTCCCACAGCGCCTTGATCGCCGCGTCGGAGAAGCCCTTCTCCTTGGCGCCCTTCTCGAAGAGGACGAAGTTCTTGGCCAGCTCCTCGGGCTTCTTCTTGCCCATCACGCGGCGCAGGATGTCAGCCTCGCCGAGCGAGTACCCGGCGACGATCTGGGCGGCCTTCTGGACCTGCTCCTGGTAGACGATCAGGCCGTAGGTGAGGCCGAGGACCTCCTTCAGAGGCTCCTCCAGCTCCGGGTGGATCGGGGTGATCTCCTGGCGGCCGTTCTTGCGTTCCGCGTAGTTCGTGTGCGAGTTCATGCCCATCGGGCCCGGCCGGTAGAGGGCCGAGACGGCGGAGATGTCCTCGAAGTTGTCGGGCTGCATCTGGCGGAGCAGGGAGCGCATCGGCCCGCCGTCGAACTGGAAGACGCCGAGCGTGTCACCGCGGCAGAGCAGTTCGTACGTCTTGGGGTCGTCCAGCGGCAGGGCGAGCATCTCCAGGTCGATGCCCTTGTTGGACTTCACCATCTTGATGGCGTCGTCCATGATCGTCAGGTTGCGCAGGCCGAGGAAGTCCATCTTCAGCAGGCCGAGCGACTCGCACTGCGGGTAGTCCCACTGCGTGATGGTGACGCCGTCGGTGTGCCGGACCCAGACCGGGGCGTGGTCGACGATCGGTTCGCTGGACATGATGACGCCGGCGGCGTGGACGCCCATCTGCCGGACCAGGCCCTCGACGCCCTTTGCCGTGTCGATGACCTTCTTGACGTCCGGCTCGTTCTCGTACATCCCCCGGATCTCGCCCGCCTCGCTGTAGCGCGGGTGCTTGGGGTCGGTGATGCCGTTGAGGTCGATGCCCTTGCCGAGGACGTCGGCGGGCATCGCCTTGGTGAGGCGGTCGCCCATGGCGTACGGGTAGCCCAGCACCCGGGCCGAGTCCTTGATGGCGTTCTTGGCCTTGATCTTGCCGTAGGTGCCGATCATGGCGACCTTGTCGGCGCCGTACTTCTCGGTCACGTACCGGATCACCTCGACGCGCCGACGCTCGTCGAAGTCGATGTCGACATCGGGCATGGAGACGCGCTCGGGGTTGAGGAACCGCTCGAAGATCAGCCCGTGCTCGATCGGGTCGAGGTCGGTGATGCCCATCGCGTACGCCACGATCGAACCGGCCGCCGAACCACGGCCGGGTCCCACCGCGATGCCGTTGTTCTTGGCCCACATGATGAAGTCGGCGACGACCAGGAAGTACCCCGGGAACCCCATCTGGATGATGATGTCCATCTCGTACTCGACCTGCTTCTGCCGGTCCTCGGGGACGCCCGCCGGGAAGCGGCGCTTCATCCCGTTGCGGACCTCCTCCTGGAACCAGGTGACCTCCGTGAAGCCGTCCGGGATCTCGAACTTCGGCATGAGGTTCTTCGCCTCGAACATGCCGGTCGTGTCGATCTGCTGGGCGACCAGCAGGGTGTTGGCGCACCCCTGCTGCCAGGCGTCGGAGGAGTCGACGGCGTACATCTCGTCCGTCGTCTTCAGGTAGTAGCCGGTGCCGTCGAAGCGGAAGCGGTCCGGGTCGGAGAGGTTCTTGCCGGTCTGGATGCAGAGGAGGGCGTCGTGGGCGGTGGCCTCGTGCGCGTACGTGTAGTGGGAGTCGTTGGTGACCAGCGGCGGGATGTCGAGCTTCCTGCCGATCTCCAGCAGCCCGTCACGGACCCGGCGCTCGATCTCGATGCCGTGGTCCATCAGCTCCAGGAAGTACTTGTCCGCCCCGAAGATGTCCTTGTAGTCGGAGGCCGCCTGGACCGCCTCGTCGAACTGGCCGAGCCGGAGCCGGGTCTGCACCTCGCCGGAGGGGCAGCCGGTGGAGGCGATCAGCCCCTCGGACCACTGGGCGATGGTCTCCTTGTCCATGCGGGGCCACTTCTGGAGCCAGCCCTCGGCGTACGCGTCCGAGGAGAGCCGGAAGAGGTTGTGCAGCCCGGTCTTGTTCGCCGCCCAGATCGTCTTGTGGGTGTAACCACCGGATCCGGACACGTCGTCGCGCTTCTGGTGCGGCTGTCCCCACTGCACCTTGCGCTTGTGCTTGCGCGACTCCGGGGCCACGTACGCCTCGATGCCGATGATCGGCGTGACGCCCGCCTTCGTCGCCGAGTGGAAGAAGTCGTAGGCCCCGTGGAGGTTGCCGTGGTCGGTCATCGCGATGTGCGACATGCCCATCTCGTTGCACGCCTCGAACATGTCCTTGAGCCGCGCCGCACCGTCCAGCAGCGAGTACTGGGTGTGCACGTGCAGGTGCGTGAAGGGCGGCTTGGTCACGGCGTCGGGCCTCCGGGAAGTCGGGCGATGACGGGCGGGGGGACAGCGTGGAAGTCTACGTCGTGATGGAGTCGGACGACGGGCACTCCCGGCTTCCGCCGAGCGTTGTAGAGGGCGGGACACGTGTCCGTTTTGTCATGACCGCCGTCAATCGCCGGTCGCGTGCTCCTTCGGTCCGGCCGGCCACGCCAGCTACAGCAGGAGGCAGCAAGAGATGTCGGAAACGCAGACCGGCGCAACGCAGCGCGGGGAGCAGATTCTCGCCGTTTTCGACACCGCCTTCGGGGAGCTGCTGGCCGCCGATCCGGCCGCCTTCCGGGTCAAGTTCCGCAAGATGGCGGGGTCGGCCTTCGCCTTCTACCGGGGCACGGCCTGCCTGTTCTACACCGACCTGGAGCGCGAGCAGCGCGGCGGCCCGTATCTGGACGAGCGCACCGGCCGGGTCTGGATCCACGGTGATCTGCACGCGGAGAACTTCGGCACCTATATGGACGCCAACGGCCGTCTCGTCTTCAACGTCAACGACTTCGACGAGGCGTACGTGGGCCCCTTCACCTGGGACCTGAAGCGCTTCGCCGCCTCCGTGGCGCTGATCGGGTACGCCAAGGCGCTGGCCGACGAGCAGATCACCGAGCTGGTCCGGATCTTCGCCGCGGCCTACCGGGAGCGGATCCACGCACTGGCCACAGGCGCGAAGAACGACGAGGTGCCGCCCTTCACGCTGGACACCGCCGAGGGGCCGCTGCTGGACGCGCTGCGGGCCGCCCGCTCGCTGACCCGCTTCTCGCTGCTGGACTCGATGACCGTGATCCGGGACTTCGAGCGCCGGTTCGCCGACGGCGGCGGCGCGATCGACCTGGACGCCGCCACGCGGTACAAGGTGCTCGCCGCGTTCGACGGCTATCTGGAGACGCTGCCGGAGTCGAGCCTGACCCGCCCGGACTCCTACCGGGTCAAGGACGTGGTGGGCCGCCGGGGCATCGGCATCGGCTCCGCCGGGCTGCCCTCGTACAACATCCTCCTGGAGGGCAACAGCGACGCCCTGGAGAACGATGTGGTGATCTACCTCAAGCAGGCGCAGACCCCGGCGGTCTCCCGGCACATCACGGACGCCGCCGTGCGGGACTACTTCCAGCACGAGGGCCACCGCACGGTGATCTCGCAGCGGGCGCTCCAGGCGCACGCGGACCCGTGGCTGGGCTGGACCGAGCTGGACGGGGCGGGCCAGCTGGTCGCCGAGGTCTCGCCGTACGCGGTCGACCTGGACTGGTCCGAGATCGACGAGGTGGACGAGATCGCGGCGGTCGTCGCCGATCTGGGCCGGGCGACGGCCACCATGCACGCGGCGGCGGACGACGAGAGCGGGCACTCGCTGGTGCCGTTCTCCACGGAGCGGGCGATCGACGCGGCCATCGCGGCCGACGAGGAGGGGTTCGGCGAGCTGCTGGTGGAGTTCGCCCACAGTTACGGGGCCAGGGCCCGTGCGGACCACCAGATCTTCGTGGACCTCTTCCGCAACGGCCGCATCCCGGGGCTGTAGGCGCTCACGCCCGGTTGGGGGCTGTGCGACTCTCAGCCTCTTTTAAGGTCCGCTTACCTCCCCACATGACACACTTTCCGGCGATGGACATCTCAGGTACGCAGTTCAGGGTGGCGCGCGCGGCGCTTTTCGCCGCGCTCGCCGTCACCCTGTCCACGGCGTCCCATGTGCTGCTCTCCGGGGTCCCGCTGCCGCTGACCGCGGTCGCGGTGCTCGCCGCCGCCGTCTTCGCCGTGGCGTACGCGCTGGCCGGCCGGGAGCGCGGCTTCGGCGCGATCGCGGGGCTCCTCGTCCCGCTGGAGCTGGCCGCCGACACGCTCTTCACGACGGGCCAGCACCTCTGTTACGGGGCGGCGGGCGGGCCCATCGCGGGGCCCCTGCGCTCCGTGGGCCTCGACGTGCTGTGCGGGGGCGGTGAGGTGGGCGCGGCCGGGGCGCAGCTCGCGGGTGTGGGCACGGTGGGCACCCCGCTCGCCGGGGTGGCCGGTGCGGGCGACCGCGCGGCGGCCCTGCTGGCCCAGCCCGGTCCGGCCGTGCCGTGGCTGCTGCTGGCCGCCCATGTGGCCGTCGGCCTGCTCGCCGCCGCCTGGCTGCGGCACGGGGAGGCGGCCCTGGCGGGGCTGCTGCGGGCGGCGGCGCTGGTGGCGTTCCGGCCGCTGCTGGTCGCGGTCGCCGTGGTGCGCGGGGCGATCCGGTCCACGGCCGGTCTCCCCCGGGCCGCCGGGCGCGCGCACCCGCTCTTCCCGGCCCGTCTCCTCGTGCACTCCGTGGGACGGAGAGGGCCGCCGCTCACGGCGTGCGCCGCTGCCTGAGGGCAGGGCGGCCGACGCGGAGCAGCAGCACCTCTTCCACTCCCCACGCATTCACGGAGAACGAACCATGAGCAAGCGCAACACCCAGGAGAACAAGGCAGCGGCCCGTGAGCGGCTGCGCGCCGAGCGCGAGCGCCAGGCGAAGAAGGACCGGACGCGCAAGCAGCTCGTCGTCGCGGTCTCGGTCGTCGCCGCCATCGCCGTCGTCGGCGGGGTCAGCTACGGCGTGATGCAGCTGAACAAGCCCAGCGCCTGGGACGCGGCCGCCGACGCGAAGAACGTCAGCGCGCCGAAGAACACCTCGGGCGAGAACGGCACCACCGTGGTGATCGGCAAGTCCGACGCGAAGAAGACCCTGGAGCTGTACGAGGACTCGCGCTGCCCGGTCTGCGCCACGTTCGAGCAGGGTGTCGGCGAGACCCTGGCCAAGGACGTCGAGGACGGCAAGTACAAGGTCCAGTACGTCGGTGCGACCTTCATCGACAACATCGACAACGGCGAGGGCTCCAAGAACGCCCTGAGCGCGCTCGGCGCGGCGCTGAACGTGAGCCCCGAGGCCTTCATGGACTACAAGGCCGCGCTGTACTCCGCGGAGTTCCACCCGGAGGAGAGCCAGGACAAGTTCGCCAAGGACAGCTACCTGATCGAGATCGCGGACTCGGTGGACGCCCTGAAGGGGAACAAGGCCTTCCAGAAGGACGTCGAGGACGGCACGTACGACGCCTGGGCGATGAAGATGTCCGAGGCGTTCAGCAAGAGCGATGTCGAGGGCACGCCGACGCTGAAGATGGACGGCAAGAAGGTCACGACCGAGGGCACCGACAACGCCCCGATGACGGCGGGCGAGTTCAGGGCGGCGGTCGACAAGGCGCTGAAGGCGTAACGCCTCCGGGGCGGCCGGGGCCGGGGCGGCAGGAGCCGAGGCGGCCGGGGCCGGGGCGGCCGAGGCCAGGCGGCCGTCGACGGCCGCCCGTCCGGCCCCTTCCCGCCCACCTCCAGGCGACCGTTTCCCGACGGGCGGGCGAACTTCCGCTGTTCGCCCGCCCGTTCGCCGTACGCGCCAGTAGGGTGATGGTCCGTGACCAGTCGACACGCTTCCTCGCCGAGCCGCCGTACCGTCGTCCGGGCCGCCGCAGCGACCGCCGCCGCCGTCCCCGTACTCCCCACCACCGCTTCCGCTTCCGATTCCGCCGCCTCGTCGGAGGCGGAGCAGGCGGCGGCCCCCGTGCCCGCCTTCCTGCACGGCGTCGCCTCCGGTGATCCGCTGCCCGACGGCGTCCTGCTGTGGACCCGTGTCACCCCCGAGCCCGGCGCGGAGCCCGGTTCGGGGCGCGGGGCCGATACGCCGGTGTGCTGGGAGGTCGCGGAGGACCGGGAGTTCACCGCGATAGCCGCGAGCGGGGCGACGCTCGCCTCCGCCCCCTCCGACCACACGGTGAAGGCCGACGTCCGCGGACTGCGGCCGGCCACGACGTACTACTTCCGCTTCACGGCGGGCGCCCCGGACGGCGAGGTGCGCTCCCCCACCGGCCGCACGCGCACCGCGCCCGCCGTCGGGGCGAGCGTGGCCCAGATCCGCTTCGGGGTGGTGTCCTGCGCCAACTGGGAGGCCGGCTGGTTCTCCGCGTACCGCCACCTCGCCGCCCGTGCCGACCTGGACGCGGTCCTGCACCTGGGCGACTACCTGTACGAGTACGCGTCCGGCGGCTATCCGACCCAGGGCGCGGCCCTGCGGGAGCACCGGCCCGCCCACGAGATTCTGAACCTCGCCGACTACCGCCTCCGGCACGGGAACTACAAGACCGACACCGACCTCCAGGCGCTGCACGCCGCCCACCCGGTCATCGCGATCTGGGACGACCACGAGTTCGCCAACGACGCCTGGTCGGGCGGGGCGCAGAACCACACGCCGGGTGCGGAGGGGGCATGGGCCGACCGGGTGGCGGCGGCCAAGCAGGCGTACTTCGAGTGGATGCCGGTCCGCGCCTCCACCGAGGGGACCGTCTACCGGCGGCTGCGGTTCGGGCGGCTGGCCGATCTGCACCTGCTGGACCTGCGGAGCTTCCGTTCCGAGCAGGCGTCCATCGGCAGCGGCTCGGTGGACGACCCGGAGCGCACGATCACCGGCCGGGCGCAGCTGGACTGGCTGAAGGCGGGTCTTGCCGGGTCGGACGCGGTGTGGAAGCTGGTCGGTACGTCGGTGATGATCTCGCCGGTCGCCTTCGGGGCGCTCCCCGCCCATCTGCTGGAACCGCTCGCCGGGCTGCTGGGGCTGCCGAAGGAGGGGCTCGCGGTCAACGTGGACCAGTGGGACGGGTACACCGACGACCGCAGGGAGCTGATCGGGCACCTGCGGGAGCGGGGGATCACCGACACGGTGTTCCTGACCGGCGATGTCCATATGGCCTGGGCCAACGACGTGCCGGTGCGGGCCGCCACGTATCCGCTCTCCCCCTCGGCCGCGACGGAGTTCGTCGTCACGTCGGTGACGTCGAGCAACCTGGACGACATCCTGAGGGTGGCGCCGCAGACCGTGTCGCTCGTCGCCGCGGCCGCCGTGCGGGGTGCCAACCGCCATGTGAAGTGGGTCGACATGGACTCGCACGGCTACGGCGTCCTGGACGTCACCGCCGAGCGCTCGCAGATGGACTACTACGTGCTCTCCGACAGGACGGCCAAGGACGCCACCTCCTCCTGGTCCCGCTCCTACCGGACCCGGCGGGGCACCCAGAAGGTGGAGCGGGTGGACCGGCCGGTCCGCTGAGGCCCGCCTAGAGGGTGGCCAGGAAGCCGAGTGCGACCTTCCAGGTCTGCTCGGCGGCCGCCTGGTCGTAGTCGTGCAGATCGGGGTCGGTGAACAGGTGGCCGGCCCCGGGGTAGCGGTAGATCTCCACGTCCGCCCCGGTCCGCTGCATCTGGAGGTACCAGCTGTTCAGCCAGCCGTGGGACTCGAAGGGGTCCGGGTCCGCGACATGCAGCTGGACGGGCAGCTCCTCCACCGACGCGTTCTCGGCGAGGTCCGAGGTGCCGTGGAAGAGCAGCAGCCCGCGCGCCTTCGCGTCGCCGAGGGCCAGGGTCTGCGCGGTCGCCGCCCCGAGGGAGAAACCGGCGTAGACGAGCCCCTGGTCCGAGTAGGGCGCCGCGGCCAGCACCGCACGCTTCAGCAGCTCCTCCTTGCCGACCTCCTCCTTGAAGGCCATGCCCTCCTCCACCGTGTCGAAGGTGTGTCCCTCGAAGAGATCGGGCACGCGCACCTCGTGGCCGGCGTCCCTCAGACGTGCGGCCGCCGCGTGCACCGCGGGCGTGAGCCCGTAGGTCGAGTGGAAAAGCATGATGTTCATGAGGCCCATGGTGCCAGTTGTGCCCCGAAGCTTGGAGGACGAGGCGATGGAGAACGTGCTGCGCCCGCTGATCGTCATCGGCGGTTCCGTGGTGATCACCCTGCTGGTCGGCTGGCTGGTCGACCGGCTGCTGCGGAGGGCCGACCGCCGTCACAGCGAGACCCCGCTGTGGGGGCTGCTGCGGCGCTGCCGGCCACCGTTGCAGGTGGTGCTCATCGCCGCGCTGCTGCGGGGCAGCTACCGCCAGATGGGCATCGCCTGGGTGTGGGAGCACCGGGCCGGGATCGGCCAGGTGCTCTCCCTGGTGCTGATCGGGGCCTCCGCGTGGCTGGTGGTCCGGATCGCCGCGACGGTCGTCGAGTCCAGTTACGCCCGGTACGCGACGTCCACCCGCGACCCGGCGCGGGTGCGCCGGGTCCGTACGCAGGTGACGCTGATCCAGCGGGTCGTCATAGCTGTCGTGACGGTGGTCGCGATCGCCGCGATGCTGCTGACCTTCCCGGCGATGCGGGCGGTCGGCACCTCGATGCTGGCCTCGGCCGGTGTGCTCGGCATCGTCGCCGGTGTGGCCGCCCAGTCGACGCTCGGCAACCTGTTCGCCGGGCTCCAGATCGCCTTCGGCGACATGGTCCGGATCGGCGACACGGTGGTGGTGGACGGCGAGTGGGGCACCATCGAGGAGATCACGCTGACGTTCCTCGCGGTACGGACCTGGGACGAGCGGCGGATCACGATGCCGGTCTCGTACTTCACCGCCCGGCCGTTCGAGAACTGGTCGCGCGGCGGGGTCCAGATGACCGGCACGGTCTTCTTCCATCTGGACCACGCCGCGCCGGTGGCCGCGATGCGCAAGAAGCTGCGGGACATCCTCGGTGACATCGCCGCCTGGGACGGCCGCGACTGGTCGCTGGCCGTCACCGACACGACGCCGACCACGATCCAGGTGCGGGCCGTGGTCACGGCGAAGGACGCGGACGACATCTGGACGGTGCGGTGCGCGGTGCGCGAGCAGCTGATCGGCTGGCTGCGCGACCACCACCCGTACGCGCTGCCGCGCCTGGCCACCTCCCCCGCCGCGCTGCCGCCGGGCGAGCAGTGGGCGGAGCTGACGGGGGCGGAGCCCGGCCCCGGCCGCAACGGCTCCGGCCCCTCCCGCGACCCGGACGACTCCAAGGCGCCCCGGACCGGGCGCGGCTGAGAGGCCGGAGCAGATGATTCCGATACGCCCTCGGGGCCGCGCGGCCGACTCCGTACGCCCCGGGGCCCAGAGCCTCAGCGCAGGGAGCGGACGTCCAGGTGGCGCAGCACCCGGTCCACGACCTCCGGGTCGGAGCCGGCCTCGTTGCGGGCGGAGAGCACCGCGTGGCGGGCGGCCGACATCATCTCGCGCTGGACGCGGCTGACCGCCTGGAACCGCTCGGCGCGCCGGGCGTACGCCTCGCGCCGCTCCTCGTCGACGATCTCCGGGTTGATCCGGGCCCCGATGTCGTACGCGGCCCGCTGGAGCCGTTCCACGACGTCCTCCGGGAACTCCTCGACCTCCTGGATCTCCTTGAGCCGGTGCTTGGCCGCCTTGGCGGCGCGCAGGGCGAGCTCCCGCTCCAGGGCCTCCTCGGCGTCGGCGTCGGCGCGGACGCCGAGCTTGCGGACCAGCCAGGGCAGGGTCAGGCCCTGGAAGACGAGGGTGGCCATGATCACGCAGAAGGCGATGAAGATGATCTCCTCGCGGCCGGGGAAGGGCTGCCCGTCGTCGGTCTCCAGCGGGATGGCGAGCGCCAGCGCGACGGAGGCCACCCCGCGCATCCCGGCCCACCACATGACAACGGTCTCCCGCCAGCCGGCCGGGATCTCCTCGCTGACGTCCCGGCGGGTGTGCAGCCGTTCGGCGAGCCAGGTGGCGGGCAGCAGCCAGGCCAGCCGGACGCCGACGACGACCGCGACGATGGCGAGCCCCCAGCCGAGCATCTGGAACTCGCGCCCGTCGGAGGTGCCGAAGACGCTGTGCAGCTCCAGGCCGATCAGCCCGAAGGCCACCCCGGTGACCAGGGTGTCGACGATCTCCCAGAAGGTACGTCCGGTGAGCCGGCCCAGCACGTCGTCCGCGTCGGCGGTGTGTACGGCGAGGTAGAGCGCGACGGTCAGGACGGCGAGCACGCCGGAGCCCATCAGCTCCTCCGCGAGGACGTAGGCGGCGAAGGGGACGAGCAGGCTCAGGCCGACCTGGAGGGTGGCGTCGCCGAGCATCCCCATCACCTTGATGGTGAGCCAGCCCAGCGCAAGGCCGACGGCGATGGCGACCACGGCGGAGAGGATCAGCAGCCCGAAGGCCTCGGGGACCGAGAAGGTGCCGCTCACCGCTGCGGCGATGGCCACGTGGTAGAGCACGATGGCGGTGACGTCGTTGAAGAGCCCCTCGCCCTCCAGGATCGACACCAGCCGGCGCGGCAGTCCGACCGAGCCCGCCACGGCGGTCGCGGCGACCGGGTCGGGCGGGGCGACGAGCGCGCCCAGCGCGACGGCGGCGGCGATCGGCAGTCCGGGCACGATCGAGTTGGCGACGGCGGCGACGGCGGCCGTGGTGACGAAGACCAGGGCGACGGCCAGCAGGAAGATCGGGCGTTTGTTGGCGGCGAACTGACGCCAGGAGGTCCGCTGGACGGAGGCGTAGAGCAGCGGCGGCAGCAGGGCCGGGAGGATGATCTCGGGCGGGATGTCCACGTTCGGCACGAAGGGCGCGAACGCCATCGCGACCCCGGCCAGCGTCATCAGGACCGGTGCCGGCAGCCCCAGGCGGGCGCCGAGCGGCACCGTGACCACGGCTCCGAGCAGCAACAGGAGCAGCAGGAGCATTTGATCCACGGGGGGCACCTTCCGGAGCGTGCGATTCCGGGCCGGTCACCGGGCCGACGCCCAGGTCACGGCGGTGCCGCGGCCATGGGTCCGGCCGGGGTGAGCGGCCGTCAGGAGCTCGGCCGGGCCGGTGACCGAGCGGGCCTCCACCCTGCCACGCACGGTTCACCGGAAGGGCGAGACCCCCCGGGGGCCGGGGGGCGGGCCGAACCCGGGCCGAGGTCCGGACCCCGGGCTCAGGCGGGCCCGATCCCCCGTCGCATCGCCCGGTGCGGAATGCCCGCGTCCGGGAACTCGGGGCCGTACGCGAGGTATCCGAGCCGCTCGTAGAAGCCGAGGGCGTGGGTCTGGGCGTGCAGGTCCACGGCGGTCAGGCCGAGCCCGGCCGCCTCGTCCTCGATGGCGCGCACCAGGGCGGCGCCGACGCCGAGGCCGCGCGCCTGCCGGGTCACCGCGAGCCGCCCGAGCGAGCCGACGGTGAGGTCGCCGCCGGTCTTCCCGGCCGCGTCGGCGCCGTACAGCAGCCGTCCCGTACCGAGGGCGGTGCCGTCCGCCGCGACTGCCAGGACGTGCACGGCGGTGGCGTCGTACGTGTCGTACTCGATCTCCTCGGGCACGTTCTGCTCACCGACGAAGACGTCCTTGCGCACCTGGAAGCAGGCGGCGAGGTCGCTCTCCTCGACGGCCCTGCGGGTGGTGTACGGGGGTGGGGCGGCGGTCACTGGCTCTCCGCGGAGATGGTGTCCAGGGCGTGCTGGAGGTCGGCCGGGTAGGTGCTGGAGAACTCCACCCAGCCGCCGTCGCTCGGGTGCTCGAAGCCCAGGCGCACCGCGTGCAGCCACTGCCGGGTCAGCCCGAGCCGCTTGGCCAGGGTCGGGTCGGCTCCGTACGTCAGGTCGCCGACGCAGGGGTGGCGGTGGGCGGACATGTGGACCCGGATCTGGTGGGTGCGGCCGGTCTCCAGCTTGATGTCCAGGAGGCTGGCCGCGCGGTACGCCTCGATGAGGTCGTAGTGGGTCACCGACGGCTTGCCCTCGGCGGTGACGGCCCACTTGTAGTCGTGGTTGGGGTGGCGCCCGATGGGGGCGTCGATGGTGCCGCTCATCGGGTCCGGGTGGCCCTGGACGAGCGCGTGGTACTTCTTGTCGACGATCCGGTCGCGGAACTGGGCCTTGAGCAGGGTGTACGCGCGCTCGGACTTGGCGACGACCATCAGGCCGGAGGTGCCGACGTCGAGGCGGTGCACGATGCCCTGGCGCTCGGCGGCGCCGGACGTCGAGATGCGGTACCCGGCGGCGGCGAGGCCGCCGATGACGGTGGTGCCGGTCCAGCCGGGGCTGGGGTGGGCCGCGACGCCGACCGGCTTCATGATGACCACGATGTCGTCGTCGTCGTGGACGATCTCCATGCCCTCGACGGGCTCGGCGACGATCTGGACGGGGGCGGGCGCCCCCGGCATCTCGACCTCCAGCCAGGCGCCGCCGTGCACGCGCTCGGACTTGCCGGCCACCGAACCGTCCACCTGGACCTTCCCGGCAGCGGCCAGCTCGGCGGCCTTGGTGCGGGAGAAACCGAACATCCTGGAGATGGCGGCGTCGACACGCTCGCCTTCCAGGCCGTCCGGTACGGGCAGGGTGCGGATCTCGGGGTGCGTACTCACCTGTCGAGTATGCCTTGCGCCCGCCGCTCCCCGCGCAGCCCGGTCAGTCCTTGTGGACGGTCCCGTCGGGGTCCAGCCCCTTGAAGGAGAGGATCACGATGAGGATGCCGCCGCAGACGATGGCGGAGTCGGCGAGGTTGAAGACGGCGAAGTGCTTGGGGGCGATGAAGTCGACCACCGCCCCTTCGAACACGCCGGGCGCCCGGAAGATCCGGTCGGTGAGGTTGCCGAGCGCACCGCCCAGGAGCAGCCCCAGGGCGATGGCCCACGGCAGGCTGTAGAGCTTGCGGGCCAACCGGATGACGACCACGATCACCCCGGCCGCGATGATCGTGAAGATCACCGTGAACGCCTCGCCGAACCCGAAGGCGGCGCCCGGGTTGCGCAGCGCCCGGAACTGGAGCCAGTCGCCGATGATGTCGATCGGCGGCTGGTGCTCCAGCTTGGCGACCACGATCAGCTTGGAGACCAGGTCCAGCAGATAGGCGACGATCGCGACGCCGACGAGCACCAGGATCCTGCGCTTGCCCGTGCCCGCGTTCACGGCGGCGTCGGCGGCCGTGGAGCCGCCTTCTTCCGCGTGCCCGGTCTCGGGATCGTCCGGCGTACCGATGATGCGCTCCGCCTCTGCCACGTGAGTCCCTCAACCTAGGTGCCTGACTGAGGACGAGGGTACGACACACCTGTACGGGTCAGCCGCGCCGCTCCTGCTTCTGCTTGTCCTCGACGCAGAGGGTGGCGCGGGGAAATGCCTGCATCCGTGCCTTGCCGATCGGTTTGCCACAGATCTCGCAGAGCCCGTACGTCCCCGCCTCCAGCCGCGCGAGCGCCCGCTCGGTCTGCTCCAGCATCTCCTGGGCGTTGGCGGCGAGCGACAGCTCGTGCTCCCGCGTGATGTTCTTGGTGCCGGTGTCGGCCTCGTCGTCGCCGGCCCCGTCACCGGAGTCCCGCATCAGCCCGGCGAGCGCCGCGCCCGAGGCCTCCAGCTCACTGCGCAGCCGCACGATCTCGCTGGTCAGCAGCGTGCGCGCCTCGGTGACCTCCTCGGGCGTCCAGGGGTCCTCCCCGGGCCGTACCGCCAGTTCGCCGGGAGCGGTCGCCGCGGCGGCCCGGGCCGGCGGCACGGCCGCCTCGTCCGTACCGGCTGCGGGGCGACTCGCGCTCTTCTTGGCTACCACCGTGTGGGCTCCCGTCTCCTCGGCGGCTGCAGCCGCCCCCGTGGCCGTCTGAGCGGCCTTCTTCGAAGCCTTCTTGGCCGCGCTCTTCTTCGTGGCGCCCGTGGCGCTCTTGGCGCTCGTGGCGCTCTTCTTGGCAGCGGTCTTCTTGGCCGCCGCCTTCTTGGCAGGCGCTTTCTTCGCGGCTGTCTTCTTGGCAGCCGTTTTCCTGGCAGCCGCCTTCTTTGAGGGCACCTTTTCGGGCACCTTCTCGTCAGCTGTCCCGTCGTGGGAGGTCCCGTCGGCCGCCCCATCCGGGGAGGTCTCGTCAACCGTCCCGTCCGGGGACGTCTCGTCGGCAGTCCCGTCCGCGTCCGGGGACGTCTCATCGGCCGGTGGCTTCCCGTCGGCCTTCTGCCCGGCCGCGGTCTCTTCCGCCGTCTTCTTCGCCACCATGGCCGCGGCCCCTTCACATATTGTGATCTTGCTCGCGAATCGTGCTGGGACGATAAATCGACCCCAGCCCCGCGGCAACGGGGCACGCCGCCCTTTCGCCCCTCCCCGTACCCGCTCGTGGCGCGCCTGCATCCGTTGTTCCCAGCTCCCCGCCCGGTAATCCAGCCCCCGGACGCCCCCGCACCCCGCAGCCAACTCCGTACGGCCCCGACTGGCCATTCGGGTCACGCCCCGGGCCACGGTTAAACCGGTCGGCCGTCAGCCGTACGGGCCCGTACACTGGGCGCAGCGAGAGGCGTGGATGGGACGAGTAGCGTCGTACGCAGCCAGCAGCGACCCGGGGACGGTGGGAGCCCGGGGGCGAGCGCGTCGTGAAGATCACCCCGGAGCCGCCGGAAGAAAGCCTTGGACGCGTGGGTTCCGCCCACCGGCCCCGGGCCACTAGACCCGGCATCGCGACCCCAATGAGGGGGCCAGGGGCACACGCCCAGGGCCAAGGAGGGTGGTACCGCGGGAGCAGATCCGGCTCTCGTCCCTCCGACGGAAGTGGAAGACATCCGCCGGAGGAAGCCGCACATGACATCGCCGCAGTACCGTCAGGTACCCGCCCAGGTCGACCTGCCCGCGCTGGAGCACGCCGTTCTCGACTTCTGGCGCGAGAACAAGGTGTTCGCCAAGAGCCTCGACCAGTCCGAGGGCCGCCCGGAGTGGGTCTTCTACGAGGGCCCGCCCACCGCCAACGGCATGCCCGGCGCCCACCACATCGAGGCCCGCGTCTTCAAGGACGTCTTCCCCCGCTTCCGCACCATGCAGGGCTACCACGTGGGCCGCAAGGCCGGCTGGGACTGTCACGGCCTGCCGGTCGAGCTCGCGGTGGAGAAGGAGCTGGGCTTCAACGGCAAGAAGGACATCGAGGCGTTCGGCATCGCCGAGTTCAACGCCAAGTGCCGCGAGTCGGTGACCCGGCACACCGACGCCTTCGCCGAGCTCACGACCCGTATGGGGTACTGGGTCGACCTGGACGACGCGTACCGCACGATGGACCCGGAGTACGTCGACTCCGTGTGGTGGTCGCTGAAGGAGATCTTCAACAAGGACCTGCTGGTCCAGGACCACCGCGTCGCCCCCTGGTGCCCGCGCTGCGGCACGGGCCTCTCCGACCACGAGCTGGCCCAGGGGTACGAGACGGTCGTCGACCCCTCGGTCTTCGTCCGCTTCCCCCTCACCAGCGGCCCGCTGGCCGGCGAGGCGGCCCTCCTGGTCTGGACGACCACCCCCTGGACGCTGGTCTCCAACACGGCCGTCGCCGCGCACCCCGAGGTCCGCTACGTCGTCGCGACCGACGGCGAGGAGAAGCTCGTCGTCGCCGAACCCCTCCTGGAGAAGGCCCTCGGCGAGGGCTGGGAGGCCACCGGCCAGTCGTTCACGGGCGCGGAGATGGAGCGCTGGACCTACGAGCGCCCGTTCACGCTGGTCGACTTCCCGGCGGAAGCCCACTACGTGGTCAACGCCGAGTACGTGACGACCGAGGACGGTACGGGTCTGGTCCACCAGTCCCCCGCGTTCGGCGCCGACGACCTCCTGGTCTGCCGTGCGTACGGCCTCCCGGTGGTCAATCCGGTCCGCCCCGACGGCACCTTCGAGGAAGGCCTCCCCCTGGTCGGCGGCGTCTTCTTCAAGAAGGCCGACGAGGCCCTCACCGCCGACCTGGACGCCCGCGGCAAGCTCTTCCGCCACGTCCCGTACGAGCACAGCTACCCGCACTGCTGGCGCTGCCACACGGCGCTGCTCTACTACGCGCAGCCGTCCTGGTACATCCGTACGACCGCGATCAAGGACCGTCTCCTCCAGGAGAACGAGAAGACCAACTGGTTCCCGGACTCGGTCAAGAACGGCCGCTTCGGCGACTGGCTGAACAACAACGTCGACTGGGCGCTCTCCCGCAACCGCTACTGGGGCACGCCGCTGCCGATCTGGCGCTGCGAGGACAACCACCTCACCTGCGTGGGCTCGCGCGCCGAGCTCACCGAACTCACGGGCCGGGACCAGTCGTCGCTCGACCCCCACCGCCCGTTCATCGACGAGATCACCTTCACCTGCACGCAGGAGAACTGCCAGCTGGAGGCGTACCGCGTCCCGGAGGTCATCGACGCCTGGTACGACTCGGGTTCGATGCCGTTCGCGCAGTGGGGCTACCCGTACAAGAACAAGGAGATCTTCGAGAGCCGCTACCCGGCGCAGTTCATCTCGGAGGCCATCGACCAGACCCGCGGCTGGTTCTACACGCTGATGGCGGTAGGCACGCTGGTCTTCGACAAGTCGTCCTACGAGAACGTCGTCTGCCTGGGCCACATCCTGGCCGAGGACGGCCGCAAGATGTCCAAGCACCTGGGCAACATCCTCCAGCCGATCCCGCTGATGGACCAGCACGGGGCGGACGCGGTGCGGTGGTTCATGGCGGCGGGCGGCTCCCCGTGGGCGGCGCGGCGCGTGGGCCACGGCACGATCCAGGAGGTGGTCCGCAAGACGCTCCTGACGTACTGGAACACGGTGGCTTTCCAGGCCCTGTACGCCCGCACCTCGGGCTGGGCACCCTCGGCGGCCGACCCGGCCCCGGCGGACCGCACGGTGCTGGACCGCTGGCTGCTCAGCGAACTCAACGCACTGGTCGACCAGATGACCGTCGCGATGGAGAGCTACGACACCCAGCGCGCGGGCAAGCTGCTCTCAGCGTTCGTGGACGACCTCTCCAACTGGTACGTACGCCGCTCGCGCCGCCGCTTCTGGCAGGGCGACAGGGCGGCGCTGCGCACGCTGCACGAGGTCGTCGAGACGGTGACCCGGCTGATGGCGCCGCTGGTCCCGTTCATCACCGAGCGGGTCTGGCAGGACCTGGTCACCCCGGTCACGCCGGACGCGCCGGAGTCGGTGCACCTCGCCTCCTGGCCGAAGCCGGACGCGTCGGCGATCGACCCGACCCTCTCCACCCAGATGGCACTGGTGCGCCGCCTGGTGGAGCTGGGCCGGGCGACGCGCGCGGAGTCGGGCGTGAAGACGCGCCAGCCGCTGTCGCGAGCGCTGGTGGCGTCGGCGGGCTTCGACGCTCTCCCCGCCGATCTGCGAGCGCAGATCACAGAAGAGCTGAACGTCACATCGCTCGCCTCGCTCTCCGAGGTGGGCGGCTCGCTGGTCGACACCACGGCGAAGGCGAACTTCCGGGCACTGGGCAAGCGGTTCGGCAAGGGCGTGCAGGCGGTGGCCAAGGCGGTAGCGGACGCGGACGCGGCGGCGCTCTCCCTGGCCCTGCGCGAGGGCACGGCGTCGGTGGAGGTGGAGGGCGAGCAGATCACCCTCGCCCCCGATGAGGTCATCATCACAGAGACCCCGCGCGAGGGCTGGTCGGTCGCCTCGGACTCGGGCGCCACGGTCGCCCTGGACCTGGAGATCACCCCGGAGCTGCGCCGGGCGGGCCTGGCCCGTGACGCGATCCGCCTGATCCAGGAGGCCCGCAAGAACAGCGGCCTGGACGTGGCGGACCGCATCGCCGTCCGCTGGACGTCCACGTCCCCGGCAACGGTGGAAGCCCTCACGGAGCACACCCCGCTGATCTCCGATGAGGTGCTGGCCCTGGACTACGCGGAGGGCGAGGCGGACGACACGTACGGCGCCCCGTTCGAGGACGAGGGCCTGTCCCTGACGTTCCGCCTGCGCAAGCGGTAGCCAGTACGTCTGCGAGGGGCCCGGCCGGTACGCGTATCCGGCCGGGCCCCTTCACGTACCCCCTCAGGGGCTTCGCCCCCGAACCCCCACGCCTCAAACGCCGGCGAGGCTACATATAGCCCTCCGGCGTTTGAGGAGCGGGGTCCGGGGCAGCGCCCCGGTTTCGGGAAGGGGCGGGTAGGGGAACAGCCCGCCGCAGGCGCCCCCACCCGCCCCCAGAACCACCGCTGTCTCTTATAAACAAAATACGCTGCCGACGAC
>NZ_JBHYVE010000014.1:126145-209315 GCF_042750035.1 Streptomyces sp. NPDC059452 | reverse complement strand
CGCTTTCGCGTTTTCCCTTTCCGGCGGTTCCAACTTTACCAGACTCTTTTTCGTTCCGTTTCCGGTCCGAATTCGATTTCCGGTGGCCTGTGGAGTGGCCTTTGCCTTTCGGCGGATCCGACTTTATCAGAAGCGCGGCGGCCGAATGAACGGCCTGCGATCGAGATAAGGGAATCATTTGGCTCTGCGGGATAACTAAGAGCTTCCCGGCGCGAGCGAGGTAGACGCTACGCGCTTCACTCGGACTTGTCTAGCCCGAGGCAACCGTTTAAATCTACCTCCCCACATCTGCCGTGTCAACGGTTTTTGCGGGCGAAGAGGAGACTAGCAGCTCGGGGACGGCGAACGCACACCGGTGGTCAGGCGGCGGAGGGAAGTTCGGCGCTGCGTTCGACCGCTGCGAGGTCGCCGGTGTCGCCGGCCCGCACCGCGCGGCGGCCGAGGATGTAGACGTACGCGAGAAAGGCCAGCTCAACGACGATGCCGATGGTGATCCGGGCCCAGGTGGGGAGGCCTGAAGGGGTCACGAAGCCTTCGATGACTCCGGAGACGAACAGCACCAGGGCCAGGCCGATGGCCATGCCCAGTGCGGCGCGGCCCTGCTGGGCGAGGGCGGTGCGGCGGGAGAGCGGGCCGGGGTCGATCACCGTCCAGCCGAGGCGGAGCCCCGTACCGGCGGCCACGAACACCGCGGTCAGTTCGAGCAGGCCGTGCGGGAGGACCAGGCCGAGGAAGACGTCCAGGCGGCCCGCCGAGGACATCAGTCCTATGCCGACACCGAGGTTGAGCATGTTGAGAAAGAGGATCCAGATCACCGGCAGGCAGAGGAACGCGCCCAGGACCAGGCACATCGCGGCGGCCTGCGCGTTGTTCGTCCATACCTGCGCGGCGAAGGATGCCGCCGGGTGGCTGGAGTAGTAGGTCTCGTACTCCCCGCCCGGACGGGTCATGGCCCGCAGGTCTTCCGGGGCGGCTATCGCGGCCTGGACCTCGGGGTGTGCGCCGATCCACCAGCCCAGGAGTGCGGCCAGTGCCGTGGAGAGCACCGCGGTGGGGACCCACCAGTGGCGCGAGCGGTAGACCGCTGCGGGGAACCCCGCCGTGAGGAAGCGGGCCGCGTCGCGCCAGGAGGCCTTGCGGGTGCCGGTGACCGTCGCCCGGGCGCGGGCCACGAGCTGAGTGAGACGCGCGGTGAGCAGAGGGTCCGGGGTGGTCGACTGGATCAGCGAGAGATGGGTGGCCGTGCGCTGGTAGAGGACGACGAGCTCGTCCGCTTCCGCGCCCGTCAGGCGGCGCCCTCGGCGCAGGAGGTGGTCGAGGCGGTCCCACTCCGTGCGGTGGGCGGTGACGAAGACGTCGAGGTCCATGGGCGGCTGTTGCTCCAGGCATGGGTGCGTACGGGGCCGTACTACTGCGGCGCGCTGCGGGTCAGCTTGGCAGACTGGGTCCGGCCGGGGGTGGAGAAGGTCGGGGAAGAGTGGGGGCGCGATGAACGAGTTGGTGACCGGGGACGCGGTTGTCCTGGGGCTGCGTCCGGCGAGGCTGCCGAGCCGGGCTCTGGCGGCGGCGATCGACCTGGCGGTGATTCTGTGCGTCTTCCTGATCGTCTCGGTCGTTCTGAGCATCGCCTCCGTCTCCCTGGACGAGGCAGCTGTCGCGGCCATCGGGGTCGCCTCGTTCCTGCTGGTGCTGGTCGGTGGGCCGATCGCCGTGGAGACGCTGAGCCACGGCCGCTCCCTCGGGAAGCTGGCCTGCGGGCTGCGTGTGGTGCGGGACGACGGCGGGCCCATCCGGTTCCGGCACGCGCTGGTACGGGGTGCGATGGGTGTCGTGGAGATCCTGATGACGTTCGGGACCGTGGCCTGTATCGCCTCGCTGGTCTCCGCACGCGGGCGCCGGCTCGGTGACGTCTTCGCGGGGACGCTGGTCGTCCGGGAGCGGGTGGCGGCCCAGCGGTCGGTCGGTGTGCCGCCGCCCCCGCCGTGGTTGGTCGGGCGGTTCTCGCAACTGGATCTGTCCGCTGTTCCGGACGAGCTCTGGCTCGCGATACGTCAGTACCTGACGCGGATGTACCAGCTGGACCCCGGTGTCGGCGGTTCGATGGCGGCCCGGCTGGCCGACGAGCTGGTGGCACGGACGGGGATCGCTCCGCCACAGGGGGTTCCGGCGGCCGCGTTTCTGGCCGCGGTGGTTCATGAACGGCAGGCGCGTGATGCCCGGCGTGTGCTCACGGGGGCGCGGGGCCAGGCGGGCCCGGCGCCGGTGCCTGCCGGGCCGTCAGGGGGTGCCGGGGTGGGCCGGTCTTCCGGGGGTGCGCAGTTCCCCGGGCCGGATCCGGTCCAGCCCTCCTGGTCGGGGCAGCCCTCCGGATCGGGCCCGGCCCAGCCCTCTTCGTCGGCGCAGGCTCCCGGGCCTGGTTGGTCGGGTGGGGCGGAGGCCGGTGGCGCACAGTCCGGCGGGTCAGAGGCCGGTGAGGTGGAGCAGCAGAAGGGGGCGGGAGGCTCCTCCGGCGGGTTCGCTCCGCCCGGTTAGCCGGATGTCTTCTGGGCCGGGAGGTCCGAGTGCCGGGGTGACGGGGGTGTCTCCAGGTGTTCCAGCTCGATGCCCGGGGCCGCGAGGACGACGTCCCCGGCGGTGTGAACGGTGTGCCGCTCCCCGGTGTCCAGGGCGCTGACCTGGTATTCGTCCACGATCAGGGGGCCGTTGTCAGTGGCGTGCGCTTCACTGTTCACCAGGGCCCAGGACTGGTCGACGGTACGGGGCGCGAGGACCGGGTCCGTGAAGGTGACCACGCGGACACGGGTCTCGGGGGAATCGGGGGTGAGACGCAGGAGACGGGTCAGAGCGATGAGGAACGCGGGGGAGGTTCCGGAGAAGGCATGGGCGCGGACGTTGCCTTCGGTGGCGTGAACGCCGGTCGGGTCGGTCCGGACCCAGGTGACGCCTTCCAGGGCGGCTCCTCGTACCTGCCAGCTCGCGGAGTGGAGTTCGAGACGGATCGGCCGGCCGAGTTCGTCCAGGGCCAGATCCACGGAGCCGAGGTGCTCGCCCGAGGGGGACGTGGTCTGGGAGACATAGCGCCAGCCGGAGGGGCCGGGGGCGCAGTGGAAGTGTTCTTCGCCGAGGGGGGTGTGATCGTGAAGGTCGTGGAGCGAATACCTGCCGCGGGGCATGGGGTCCTTCGGGTTCCTCGGGCTGTGCGGGGGCGGTAACGGGGCAGGCCCCCGACACGGGGGTGCGGGGGCCTGTCTCGTCAGCTGCCGGCCACTGGCTGCTGCCTGCTACGTGCTGCTGCTGAGGCTCGGTGCCGTGCGGCGGCCCGGGAGGAGATGGTGCCGCCCTCCCGGCCGCCGACGGTGCCGGATCAGTAGCGGTAGTGGTCGGGCTTGTACGGGCCGTCGACCTCGACGCCGATGTACGCGGCCTGCTCGGGGCGGAGCGTCGTGAGCTTGACGCCGAGGGCGTCGAGGTGGAGGCGGGCGACCTTCTCGTCCAGGTGCTTGGGCAGCACGTAGACGTCGGTCGGGTACTCCTCGGGCTTCGTGAAGAGCTCGATCTGCGCGAGGGTCTGGTCGGCGAAGCTGTTGGACATCACGAAGGACGGGTGGCCGGTGGCGTTGCCGAGGTTGAGGAGGCGGCCTTCGGACAGGACGATGAGGACCTTGCCGTCGGGGAACGTCCAGGTGTGGACCTGCGGCTTGACCTCGTCCTTGACGATGCCGTCGATCTGCGCGAGGCCGGCCATGTCGATCTCGTTGTCGAAGTGGCCGATGTTCCCGACGATGGCCTGGTGCTTCATCCGGGCCATGTCCTTGGCCATGATGATGTCCTTGTTGCCCGTCGTGGTGATGAAGATGTCCGCCTGCTCCACCACGTCGTCGAGCGTGGCGACCTGGTAGCCGTCCATCGCCGCCTGCAGTGCGCAGATCGGGTCGATCTCGGTGATGATCACGCGGGCGCCCTGGCCACGGAGGGACTCCGCGCTGCCCTTGCCCACGTCGCCGTAGCCGCAGACGACTGCGGTCTTGCCGCCGATCAGGACGTCGGTGGCGCGGTTGATGCCGTCGATCAGGGAGTGGCGGCAGCCGTACTTGTTGTCGAACTTCGACTTTGTCACCGCGTCGTTCACGTTGATCGCGGGGAACAGGAGGGTGCCGTCACGGTGCATCTCGTAGAGGCGGTGCACACCGGTCGTCGTCTCCTCGGTGACACCGCGGATCTCGGACGCCAGCTGGGTCCACTTCTGCGGGGACTCGCCGAGGGTGCGGTTCAGCAGGGTGAGGATGTACGCGTACTCCTCGCTGTCCGCCGTCGACGGGTCCGGGGCCGCGCCAGCCTTCTCGAACTCGACGCCCTTGTGGACGAGGAGGGTGGCGTCACCGCCGTCGTCCAGGATCATGTTCGGACCGCCGGTGGGGGTGTTCGGCCAGGTCAGCGCCTGCTCCGTGCACCACCAGTACTCCTCAAGCGTCTCGCCCTTCCAGGCGAAGACCGGGACGCCCGCGGGGGCCTCCGGGGTGCCGTTCGGGCCGACGGCGATGGCCGCGGCGGCGTGGTCCTGGGTGGAGAAGATGTTGCAGGAGGCCCAGCGGACCTCGGCACCGAGGGCCACGAGGGTCTCGATGAGTACGGCCGTCTGCACGGTCATGTGCAGCGAGCCGGTGATCCGCGCACCGGCCAGCGGCTGCGCGGCGGCGTACTCCTTGCGGATCGACATCAGGCCGGGCATCTCGTGCTCGGCGAGAGTGATCTCCTTGCGGCCGAAGGCGGCGAGAGAAAGGTCGGCGACCTTGAAGTCCTGGTTGTTGGCGACCGTCGTCATAACGGGCTGCTCCTCGTGATGGGTCGAGGGTGGGCTGTTGGGCTGACGCTGCGGCGACGGACACACGAATGCCCGAGCGTTCGCAGTGCAGTCCGTCGGAGGCCCTCTGTCCCTCGCCCGGCTCGCATCCGCGGACCGGTCGACCGCCATCAGCAGCGACGTCTGTTCCGTATCCGAATCTACACCGAACGGCCCAGTGAGCCCCAGCCCGTTCGAGGAGCCGGGCGTGTGTGAGGGGTCACCGGGGCGATCGGGGCTGATGTGCGGTGGGTCGGTGGCCGGGATTCTTCGGTTCCCGGGGCGGGGTCGGGGTCGGGGTCGTACGAGTGTTGGGTCGCGGCCGTATCGGGGGTGAGGTCGGGGCCGTACCCGTGTCGGGGTTCGTGGCCGGGGTTCGCGCCGGGGTTCGCGCCGGGGTTCGTGGCCGGGGTGTCGGACGACTGCCGGGGGTGGGTGCATAGGTGCCGGACAGCTGCCGGGGGGGGTGGCCCAGGTGTCGGACGGCTGCCGGGGGGCCTAAGGGGTGTCTGACGGTTTGCCGGGGGTGGTGTCGGAGGCTGCGGCCTCCGCGTTGAAAATGTCCGGCTCCAGGTAGATGACCCGGGCGATCGGGACGGCCTCGCGGATCCGGTTCTCGGCGGCGTTGATGGCGTTGGCGATCTCGACCGCGGTGTCGTCGTGCTGGACCGCGATCTTGGCGGCCACCAGCAGTTCCTCGGGGCCGAGGTGGAGGGTGCGCATGTGGATGATGCCGGTGACGGTGTCGCCGTCCACCACGGCCGCCTGGATCTTCTCGACCTCTTCCAGGCCGGCGGACTCCCCGAGCAGGAGCGACTTCGTCTCGGCGGCCAGGATGATCGCGATGATGATCAGCAGGATGCCGATGCAGAGGGTGCCGATGCCGTCCCAGACGCCGTTGCCGGTGACGAGGGCGAGGCCGACGCCTCCGAGAGCGAGCACCAGGCCGACGAGGGCGCCGAGGTCTTCGAGGAGGACGACGGGGAGTTCGGGCGCCTTGGAGCGGCGGACGAACTCGGTCCAGGAACGGTCGCCGCGCGTCTCGTTGGACTCCTTGATCGCCGTACGGAAGGAGAAGATCTCGGCGATGATCGCGAAGACCAGGACCCCGACCGGCCAGTACCAGGCCGTGATCTCGTGCGGGTCCTTGATCTTCTCGTAGCCCTCGTAAACCGCGAACATGCCGCCGACCGAGAAGAGGACGATGGAGACGAGGAAGGCGTAGATGTAGCGCTCGCGCCCGTAGCCGAACGGGTGCTGCGGGGTGGCCTCCCGCTTGGCCTTCTTGCCGCCGAGCAGCAGCAGGCCCTGGTTGCCCGAGTCGGCGAGCGAGTGGACGCTCTCGGCGAGCATCGACGAGGAACCACTGAAGAGGAACGCTACGAATTTGGCCACGGCGATCGACAGGTTGGCGACGAGCGCCGCCACGATCGCCTTGGTTCCGCCGGACGCGCTCATGAGTGCGTGGTGTCCCTTCCTCGGTGTGCGGCAGGTGGTGCTGGTGCCGCGTCGCGGCGGCACATTGTTGCAGCCACGGGGAGGGACGAGGTGTCAGGCCGCCACCGTGGCACGGAAAAGTGTGCCCGGTCCGGTGGCTTCCACCGCTTCGGCGGCCGGTACGTAGACGGACTGTCCGGGAGTCAGGTCGAGTTCGCCGACCCGGACCGTGCCTGCCGTGCAGAGCAGGATCTGGGGGGTGGGGGCGGTCAGTTCGGCGGGCGTGGCGCCGGGCGCGAGGGTGTAGCGGGAGAGGGCGAACTCGTCGGCGGGGGTCTCGTACCGCTCTTCGCCGGAAGGGGTGGCCTCGGGGCGCAGGACACCGGGGTCGGTGGCCTCGAAGCGGACGATGCGCAGGAGTTCGGGGACGTCGATGTGCTTGGGGGTGAGGCCGCAGCGCAGGACGTTGTCCGAGTTGGCCATGATCTCGACGCCGAGGCCGTCGAGGTAGGCGTGCGGGACGCCGGCGCCGAGGAAGAGGGCCTCGCCGGGCTGGAGCTGGACGTAGTTCAGCAGCATCGCGGCGAGGACGCCGGGGTCGCCGGGGTAGTGGTGGGCGATGCGGGCGTACGGGGCGTGACCGCCGCCGAGACGTGTCGCGGCGGCCGCCGCCTCGGCCACGGTGTCGGCCATCTCCGCCGGGTCGGCGCCGAGGATCGCCGTGAGCACCTCGCGGAGGGCGGCCTCCTCGGGGTGGGCGCGGAGGAGGTCCACGTACGGCTTCAGGGAGTCGACTCCCAGCGCCTCCATCGCGTCCGCCGCCTCGGTGGGCCTGCGGAAGCCGCAGAGGCCGTCGAAGGGGGTGAGGGCGCAGATCAGTTCGGGCTTGTGGTTCGCGTCCTTGTACGTGCGGTGGGGGGCATCGATCGGAACGCCCCGGGCCTCCTCGTCCGCGTACCCCCTGCGGGCCTGGTCCAGGTCGGGGTGGACCTGGAGGGAGAGAGGGGCGCCGGCGGCGAGCAGCTTGAGGAGGAAGGGGAGGCGGGGGCCGTACCGGGCGACGGTGGCCGGGCCGAGTTCCCCTTCGGGGTCTGCGGCGATGATGTCGGTGAGGGGGAGCTCCGGTTGGGAGGTGGCCGTTGCCGCTGTCGTGGCCGTTGCGGCTGTCGCTGTCGTGGCCGTTGCGGTGGGGCGGGTTACGCGGGAGGGGGCTCCTGGGTGGGCGCCCATCCACATCTCGGCCTGCGGTTCGCCGGTGGGGGCGGTGCCGAGCAGGGCGGGGATGGCCGTGGTGGAGCCCCAGGCGTAGGGGCGCACGGTGTTGGACAGCCGGTCCATGGAGTCGTCCTCGCGGTGGGGTTGTGCGGCGTGTGGTGCTTCTCGTTACGTGGACCTTGATGCCAGAGCCACGTAAACAGCAGCGAAATCCGTGATGGCCAGCAGTTCCGCCAGCGCCTCCAGCTCGCTGCCCTCGTCCGGTTCCAGTTCGCTGACCGGCGTGTCGTGGCCGAGCGCCAGTTCGCGGGCGGCCGGGTAGGCGCTGAGGCCGCCCGTGGGGCGGTCCCTGAGCAGGACGACCCTGGCCCTCAGGGTCTCGCCCTCCTCGACCCGGTCGCGGAAGAAGTCGTCCGGGTCCGCGCCGGCCGCGAAGTCCCCCGCGAGGAGGGTTCCGTGCGAGGGCAGGGCCTCGGGGAGTTCCGCCGCGAGCGCGGGGCGGCCCGACAGTTCGGACAGTACGGCGGCGAAGCGGCGGCCCACCGGGCCTGCGGCTTCGCCCTCCGTCCACAGCAGCGGCAGGCTGTCGGCGAGTTCGGCGGCGAGCGTCTTGGCCGGGTTGCTGTACGTGGCGATGGCCGGGCCGCAGCGTTCCGCGGTGCGGTCCAGGCGGTCGGCAACCTTCTGCAGCTCCTCCGGCGGCGCGGTCACCAGGCCGACCCGGTCGAGCAGGGCCAGCAGCGGGGTGAGCAGCGCCCACAGGGTGCCGGGGCCTGCGGCCGAGGTCTCCGCGTCGTACTCGCCGTGCGGGGCGGACGCCATCGGTACGACCAGGCCGTGCACCCCGTCGACCGCCTCGCGCAGCGGGGAGCGGGTGGGGGCGACGGCGACCACGGTGCAGCCGCGGCGGTACGCCTGCTCGGCGAGGAGGGCGAGGCCCGGCTCCGAGCCGTCGGCGGTCGCGATGAGGAGGAGGTCCACGGAGCCCGCCCAGCCGGGCAGGGTCCAGCGCAGGGCGCCGGGGGCGGGGGCGACGCCGGTGGGGTGGATCCGTACGACGGGGGCCGACGCGCCCGCCAGTGCGCCGATCAGGTCGGCGACGCCGGATGCGGCGGTGCCGGGGCCGGCGACGAGGACGGCGCGGGGGCGGCCCTCCGGGGCCAGGTTGCCGATGCCTGCCTCGGCGGCGTGCCGGGCGGCGGTACGGACCCGGGCTCCTGCCTCGGCGGCGCCGCGCAGCAGGTCGCGGCGGTCGGCCCGGGCCAGGGCGTCCGGGGCGTCGAGCAAGGACTCGTCGAGCATGGCGGTGGGCCTCCGATCGCCGGGTGGGGTGCGGGATGCGGGTGCGGGGGTCGGTATCGGTGTCGGTGTCGGCGGGGCCTTTACGGGGGTGGGCGCGGGGTGGGTGGTGCTTGCGCCCTGTTCCGGTCGGGCCCGGTGCCGCGACGGGGACCTGCCCGTACGCGCGTCGCTCGCGGTCAGGCGGGGCGGCGGGCCTCGTCGACGAGCAGGACCGGGATGGCGTCCCGTACCGGGTAGGCCAGGCCGCAGTCGGTGCCGGTGCAGACCAGCTCCGGGCTGTCGGCCGCGGTGCGGTCGTCGAGCGGGGAGTGGCAGGCCGGGCAGGCCAGGATCTCCAGGAGGCCGGCTTCGAGCGGCATGGGGTGGGTCCCTTCGAGCGGTGCGATTTCTGATTCACGTGGATCAGGCGTCGTCAGCCTACCGCTGGGGGGACGGGGGCGCGGCCCGGCCGGGGGTGGGGATCGGGGGATGGGGCGGTGGGGGGCTTGGGGGGGGCGGAGGCTTGGGGCTTGGGGGGCGGGGGTGGGTCGGGCCGGTGGTGGGGTGGGGTTGCCGGGGAGGGGGCGACCCGGGCGCGGGGCAGGGGGCGGACCCGGGCGTGGGGCAGGGGGCGGGCGCAGGGTTCGAGGTTGGGGCGGTTTGGGGGTGGGGCGCCTGCGGCGGGCTGTTCCCCTACCCACCCCTTCCCGAAACCGGGGCGCTGCCCCGGGCCCCGGTTTGTCCTCAAGCGCCGGACCGGCTGAGGTTTCGGGGCTCCGCCCCGGACCCCGCTCCTCAAACGCCGGAGGGGCTGGAAGGGCGAGCCCGGAGACGCTGGGGTGGGCCAAACCCCGAGCCCCGAGCCCCGAGCCCCGAAGGACCAGAGCCGCCCGACCAGGCCGGAACGGCCGGGCCAGCCCGGAACGGCCGGGGCAGCCCAACCAGACCCGAATCGCTCAGGTTCCGATCAAGACCTGATCAGGCCCAGCACCTCGTCCCGTACCGCCGTCATCGTCGGCTCGTCTCTCGCCTCGACGTTCAGGCGCAGCAGCGGTTCTGTGTTCGAGGCTCGGAGGTTGAACCACCAGTCCGTCGATGTGACCGTCAGGCCGTCCAGGGTGTCGAAGGTGATGTCGTCGCGGTCGCCGTAGGTGGCCTTGATCCTGGCCAGGCTGGCGGACTGGTCGGCGACCGTGGAGTTGATCTCGCCGGAACCGGCGTAGCGGTCGTAGGCGGCGACGAGTTCCGAGAGGGGGCCGGCCTGGTCTCCGAGGGCGGCGAGTACGTGGAGGGCGGCGAGCATGCCCGTATCGGCGTTCCAGAAGTCGCGGAAGTAGTAGTGCGCCGAGTGCTCACCGCCGAAGATCGCTCCGTGCTCCGCCATCTCCGCCTTAATGAAGGAGTGGCCGACCCGGGTGCGGACCGGCGTGCCGCCGTTCTCGCGGACCACCTCGGGGACCGACAGGGAAGTGATCAGGTTGTGGATGACCGTGCCCTCGCCGCCGTTGCGGGCCAGTTCGCGGGCGGCGACCAGGGCCGTGATCGCGGAGGGGGAGACGCCCGCGCCCCGTTCGTCGACGACGAAGCAGCGGTCCGCGTCGCCGTCGAAGGCCAGGCCCAGGTCCGCGCCCTCGGCCAGGACGCGGGCCTGGAGGTCGACGATGTTCTTGGGGTCGAGGGGGTTGGCCTCGTGGTTGGGGAACGTGCCGTCGAGCTCGAAGTAGAGAGGGATCAGGTCGAGCGGCAGGCCCTCGAAGACCGTGGGGACCGTGTGGCCGCCCATGCCGTTGCCCGCGTCCACCACGACCTTCAGGGGGCGGATCGCCTTGAGGTCGACCAGGCCCCGCAGGTGGGCGGCGTAGTCGGTGAGGGTGTCGCGTTCCGTGATCGTGCCGGGGGTGGAGGACGCGGGGGGCTGGGGGGCGCCTTCCGACCACTGCTCGACCAGCGTACGGATCTCCCCGAGTCCCGTGTCCTGGCCCACCGGCGCCGCCCCCGCCCGGCACATCTTGATGCCGTTGTACTGCGCGGGGTTGTGCGAGGCCGTGAACATCGCGCCGGGGAGGTCCAGCGCCCCCGACGCGTAGTACAGCTGGTCCGTCGAGCAGAGGCCGATGAGCGTGACGTCCGCGCCCCGGGCCGCCGCGCCCCGGGCGAAGGCGCCGGACAGGCCCGGTGACGTGGGGCGCATGTCGTGGCCGACCACGATCGCGTCGGCTGCCGTGACCTGGACGAACGCGGCTCCGAACAGCTCGGCCAGCGACTCGTCCCACTGGTCGGGCACCACGCCACGTACGTCGTACGCCTTCACGAGCTGCGACAGATCAGCAACCACGGCCGGTCCTCCTGGGGTTTCTGCGGAGGGCCCAAACTACCCGGCCGGGTCATGCCGGAGGAGTCGGCCTAGGAGTCCGGTGAACGCAGCACCCTGAGGTGGCCTCGGCGGGCGACTTCCACCGGGTCGGCGGAGCGGGGGCCCCTGCCTCCGCCGTCGGGTCCCCGGTCGTGCGGCCGGGCCGCTTCCCGTACCGCGTTGGCGAGGGCTTCGAGGTCGTCGCCGCTGGGGTGCGCGGGGGCGGAGCCGTCGGAGAGGCGCACCACCTCCCAGCCGCGTGGCGCGGTCAGCCGCTCACTGTGCTCGGCGCAGAGGTCGTAGCAGTGGGGCTCGGCGTAGGTGGCGAGCGGGCCGAGGACCGCAGTCGAATCGGCATAGACGTACGTCAGTGTCGCGACGGCAGGGCGGCCGCACGCGGTGCGCGAACAGCGACGTACAGGGCTCACGATGTTGGACGGTACCGCACTCTTGAGCGGGCCGCGACGACTCTCCCCCGGCTCACCCCACCGTGTCGCCCTGTGGCCCTCGCCACACCCCCTGCCCCGGCCACCGCCCTGACCTGCGTCGCGGCGCGGAGGCAGTGCGCGCCGGGCGGCTCCGGCGGTCGCGCTCCGGGGCGGATGCCGGGGTCCCGTGCGCCGTCGATGATCGGGGCAGGGGCCTGAAATGGGCTCAACCTTGGCCGGAATGTTCAACTGCGGACATCCGGAATGTTCCGGCCGCACGAAGACCGCAGGAAGACCGCAGGAAGACCGCAGGAAGACCTCCGCGAGGACCTCGCGAGGACCTCGCGGAGCCGGAACGTTTCTCCTCAGGTGTGGCCTGCGTGTGGCCGGCAACCCTGTCGGTGCCTGGCCCGTACGTGGCCCGTACGTGACCGGTGCGTGGCCCGTACGAGGTCGGCGCGCCGCCGGGGAAACCGGCCGCGGGCCGTGTTCTCGGCACGTTCGGGCCGGGCCGGGGAGCGTTACGCTGCGTCGGTGATGGACAGCTCCGTACCTCCCCCCCTCCCCTTCGAGCCGCGGCCCCGGCGCCGCGACCGTCATGGCCGCGGTATGCGGGGACCGGTCGCACCGCCCCAGGTGCCGCTGTCGGTCAGCCGGGGCGAGTCCTTCCGCGATCTGGTCCAGGACTCGGTGGAGCGGCTGGAACGGCGCTGGCCCCAGCTGGCCGAGGTCGACTTCGTCGTCCGGGACGTGCCCGTCATCGACCTGGAGGACAGCGTTCCGCTGGGCAGCGCGGTCCCCGCCGCCAAAGGGCGGCCCGCGCAGATCGTCGTCTACCGGCGGCCCGTGGAGATCCGTACCAAGACCCGCGACGAACGCGCCCTCCTGGTCCACGAGGTCGTCGTCGAGCAGGTCGCCGAGCTGCTGGGGCTGGCCCCGGAGTCGGTCGATCCCCGGTACGGGCAGGACTAGCCCGCCCTCGGCCCGCTCCCCCGTCGGCCCCCCGTCGGCCCCTCAGTCGTCCAGGACCGACAGGTCCTGCCGCGCCGACGGGACCACCACCGTGCCGCCGTCGTCCGGCAGCGTCTGCACCGTGAACATCTGTACGCCGCCCTCCGGCAGGACCAGCGCCCGCGACGCGTGCACCGGGCCACCCGACACCGACTCGACGGTCAGCGCGTACGTGCCCTTGAAACCGGCCGGGGGCTTCGGGGGGACGGCCACCGTCGTGTCGGCCTTGACCGTGTACGTCTCCACCGTCGGCTCGCCGCCCCCGCTCCCCGCCGACGTGGTCACCTTCACCTTGGCCGTGGCGCCCGGTGCGGCGAGGGAGAGCGTGGAGCCCTTGGCCCGGTTGTCGGTGACGCTGGCCCGGGCGCCCACCGGGCCGGTGGCCGGGATGTAGGCGATCTCCTGCTTGGCGCCGGTGCCGAGGACCACGCGCAGGGCGGCCACGATCGGGGTCGACCGCTTCTTGTCCACCGGGGTGAGGCGCAGGGAGCCCGGTTCGCCCCGGGTGATGTCCTTGAGGTCGACCGTCGCGGTCATCCCGGACTTGACGTGCAGGCTGTCGTTGCCCGCCGGGGAGAACGCCGCGTTCTTCCCCATGAGCTGGATCTTCACGTCCGCGTCGTGGTCCCCGGGTGCGAACGCCACCAGCTGTACGGAGGTGGCGTCGGCCGGGATGCCGGGCATCACCAGGGTGGCGGCGGGGTCGGCGGACGCCGTGAGCCAGTCCGTGCCGGAGCCGTCGTCGGCGGTCAGGACGACCGCGCCGATCCGCCCGGAGCGGGTGGTGATGTGGGCGGTGAGGTCGTTGACGGCCTCGTCGGTCAGGGTGGAGAGCAGGAGCGCGACGCTGGAGCGGGCGGGCACGGTGATGCCGTCGCCGACCTCGGACGTGATCGCGCCCTTGGGGCCGAACAGCTCGACGTCGGCCACGGCCGCGCTGTCGTCGGGGTTGGTGAGGTGGATGTAGTCCTGGCGCGCGCGGGCGGTGCTCACGCCGGGGAACCAGAAGTTCGTGTCCGGGGCGGTGCAGCTGACCCCGAGGAGGCCCCGGGTGCCGCCCGCGGTGACCTTGGTGGTCTGCTGGGCCGCCCAGCCGGGGGCGAGCCTGCCGGTGGCCGTGCCGACGAGGGCCGGGGAGCCGGAGCCGCTCGCCTCCTTGAGGACCGGCTTTCCAGGCTCCTTCAGGGCGAGGACCGGCTTGTCGGCCTTGGCCCTCGCCTTCTTGGCGGCCTCCTCGGCCTTCTTGGCCTTCTTCGGGTCGGTCTCCGCCTCGTCGTCGTCCAGGACGGACAGGGCCGGCTTCAGTTCGGCGGTGCCTTCGGCGCCCTCGCCCTGACCGGGCGGGGTGAACGAGGTGTACCGCGTCTCCGCGAGTTCGGAGGTGCTGGGCGCCGGGCAGACCAGGCTGGAGCGCTCGACCGGCAGCGCGGAGGCGGGCTTCGCCTCGGCCGCCACCGGTCCGCCGGGCGCGTTGAACGAGGCGAAGCCGGTGATGGCGGCCAGGGCGACGGTGCCCGCGATGAGGGACAGGTGGGTGGACTTCACTCGGACTCGCCTCGCGATGCGTTACCGGTCTGCCACGGGGCCTGGCCCGGGGCCGGGGTGTCGGGGTGCTGCTCGCCGTTCTCGGCGGGGTGGTGGGCGGGGGGCTGGGCAGGGTCGGCGTACGGGGGCTGCTCGCCGGTGTACTGACCGTACGGGGCGTACTGGGCGGGGTTCCCGTACTGGCCACCGCCGCCGTACTGCTGCTGCGCCTGCTGCTGTCCGTACGGGTCCTGGGCGCCGTAGCCGCCGGAGTAGCCCGGGTCCTGCTGGTACGCGGTGTAGTCGGCCTGCTGGTAGGCGTCGGCGGTCCCGTGGTCGGCGGCTTGGGGCTGCCCGGCGTCCCACTCCCCGTACTGCTGCTGCGGGAGCGCCGCGTAGCCCGCCGTGGACTCCTGCGGGTCGTAGCCGCCGCTCTCCGCGTAGTTCTTCGTGTAGTTCTTCGTGTACGGGTCGGCGCCGTCCTGCTGGCCGGGGATGTACTCCCCCGAGCCCTCGGCTTCCGCCGGGCCCGATGCCGATGCCGATGCCGATGTCGAGGCGGATGCGGATGCCGGTGCCGGTGCCGGTGCGGACGGGGGCATGGACGGAGGTACGGACGGGGGCATGGACGGAGGTGCCGACGGCGGTCGTCCGGTCCCGTCGAACTCGTCCGCCGGGTAGCCGTCCCCGGCCGCCTCGGCCGCAGCCGCCTCCGCCTCGGCCGCTGCCCGGAGCCTGCGCGCCCGGCGGCCGTCGCCGTCGGCCGCGTCGGCCGCCACCGCGAGCGCCTCGTCGGGCAGGTCGTCGTCGATCTCCCGGCGGCGGCCCGGCAGGGTCATGACGACCAGGACCACCGCGAGCGCGCCCTGTGCCCAGAGCCAGGCGGTGTGCGTGAACGGGGCGTCGTACGTGAGGGCGAGGCGGCCGCCGTCGGCGGGCAGTTCGAAGCCCTGCGCCCAGCCGTCGACGGTCTTGCGGGTCAGCGGCCTGCCGTCGACCGTGGCCTGCCAGCCGGGGGCGGCCTCGTCGGCGATCCGCAGGACTCGGCCCTCGTCGCCCGCCGGGATCTCGGCATGGGCCTCGACGGGTCCGGAGCCGACGGGAAGGCGTTCGCCCTCGCCGGAGGCCGGGACGATCATCACCCGGGCGACCTGCCGGTCCACCCGCCACAGCGCGCTGCCGTCCAGCTGGCTGAGGCGGCTGAGGCCGGGGGTCGTGTCGAGGACGCGGCTCATCTGTCGCGGTGCTCCGTCCCGTACGAGGACGTAACGGATGGCGAAGTTGCCGAGCTGGCCGCCCTGGTCGGCGCCGGAGCCCGCGACCAGGTTGGCGACGACCTTGTCGAGGTGGCTGTTGGAGCCCGCCGCCTCGGTCAGTTCGCCGTCGCCGAGCCGGGCGCCGGAGCCCCGGACCAGGCTGTACGAGACGGAGTCGGGCGAGGTGCCGCCGAGGACCAGGGTGCGCGCCTGGTCCTGGGTCGAGCTCTCCTCGGCCACGAAGGCGGGCACCTGGACGGGGTCGCGGCGCTCCAGCGGACCGTCGGCGCCGCCGATCATCCAGCCGAAGGCGGCGAGCGCCGGGGCGAGCGCGGCGGCCAGGGCGATCAGGGCCGCGACGGGCTGACGCCAGCCGAAGCTCTGCTCGGCGACCCGGACCCGGGCCCCGTCCGCGCCCACCAGCGCGGCGGCGATCAGCGCGGCACCGTAGACGAGGGTGGCGGGTCCGGCCCAGGTCGAGCCGTTGGCCAACGCCGCGAAGAGCAGGCCGGTGAGCGCGACGGCCCAGGCGGCGCGGACGGCGAGCTGCCGCTCCCCGCGCAGCAGGGCGCCGAGCGCGGCCAGCACGATGCCGAGGAGCAGGACGCTGCCCGCGGCCTTGGGGCCGCCGGGGCTGATTCCGAGCAGGTCGAGCGCCGAGGCCGTCCCCGTACCGAGGTCCAGGCCCGCCTCGCGCAGGAACGCGGACGGGTCGGTGAGGAGCGTGAGCGACCACGGGGCGAGGGCCACGATCGGGGTGCCGACGGCGGCGAGGAAGCGGAGCCCGTACGCCGTGATGTCCCGGCGGCGCAGCGCCAGCACGCCCAGGCCGAGGACGACGGCGAGCGGCCAGACGATCGGGGTGAACGCCGTCGTGATCGTGAGGAGCAGGGCGTACGTCCAGGTCGCGCGCCAGCTGCCGCGCGGTGCGTCCGGGTCGGTGCCGTCGCGCAGGCCGTGGGCCGCGACGGCCGCGCGGGCGATCAGCGGGAGCAGGACCAGCAGGACGGCGGTACCCAGGCGGCCGGTGGCCAGGGCACCGGTCGCGGCGGGCAGGAAGGCGTACGCGACGCTCGCCCAGGCCCGCAGCAGCCGCGAGGGGAGCAGCGGCCGGGAGGCGAAGTACGCGGTGAGCCCGGCCAGCGGGACCGAGCAGACCAGCAGGACGGCGACGGCGAAGCCGGTGGAGCCGAGGAAGAGGGCCGACAGGGCGGCAAGCAGCGCGAGGTAGGGCGGGGCGGTCTCGGTGGAGCCGGTGGAGATGGTGTGCCAGGCGTCCGCGTACCGGCCCCAGAGCTCGCCGGCCTCGGCGGGGGCGGGCAGCAGGGCCCCGCCCGCCAGGGCGCCGCCGGTGAGCAGGTTACGGCAGGCGATGAGGGAGACGAGGAGGAGCAGGGCGAAGAGGACCGGGCCCGGTTTGCGGCCGATCCGCTTGAGCCGCGCGAACTGGTCGACTTCGAGGAAGTCCGCGTCGTCCCCGCCGGGCCCGGACTCGACGGCCCCGTGGCGCGAGCCGCCCGATTCGGCCTCGCTGCGGTTGCCGAAGTTGCCCGCGACCTGTTCGACGGTGGCCCGGACGGTGGCGCCCGGCGGCGGGAAGAGCGCGCGCAGCTCGGCCGCGTCGACCACGCCCTTGCCCCGGTCGCGGCGGGCAGCGAGGATGCGGCCCGGCCGCAGCAGGGTGCCCAGGAGGCCGGTGACCTCGTCGAGCGCCTGGCCGGGGACCTTGCCGACGAGGTAGGCGAGCGTACGGAGGAGGGTGCCGACGACGAGCCGGAGCAGGACCCAGGGCAGGGCCTGGACGCGCGCGTTGACGAGCATCGTGTAGACCGCGCCCGCCTTGTCGACGCGGTGCGGGCTGGAGACCGAGCGCCCGGCGCAGTCGATGGGGCGGCGCTCACGGGCGGAGGCCTCGGCGTGGCGCAGGACGGCGTCCGGGGCGACGAGGACCCGGTGGCCGGCGAGGTGGGCGCGCCAGCACAGGTCCACGTCGTCGCGCATCAGCGGGAGGCCGCGGTCGAAGCCGCCGAGCTCCTCGTAGACGTCACGGCGGATGAGCATCCCGGCGGAGGAGACGGAGAGGACGGTACGGACCTGATCGTGCTGGCCCTGGTCCTGTTCGCGGCGGTCCAGGCCGGTCCAGCGGCGGCCGCTGTTGGCGATGGAGACGCCGACTTCGAGGAGCTGCTTGCGGTCGTACCAGCCGCGCAGCTTGGGGCCGACGATCGTGGCGTGCTTGTCGGTGTCGACGACGCGCAGCATCTCGGCGAGCGCGTCCGGCTCGGGTGCGCAGTCGTCGTGGAGCAGCCAGAGCCACTGGACCGGTTCGCCGTGCGGCAGCTCCGGCAGGTCGTAGTTCTCGTCCACCCAGGCCCGGGTGACCGGGTCCCAGCCGCCGGGGCGCTTGAGGTACGGGAGGTCGTCGGGGGTCAGCACCCCGGCGGTGCGGGCCGCCTCGTCGACGGCCGTGCCGAAGCTCGTACGGCGGGCGAGGTGCAGGACCCGGTCGTCGCCGAGCGCCTCGGCGACCAGCCGGGCGGAGTCGTCGGCGCTGCCGGTGTCGGCGGCGACGACGTTCTGTACGGGGCGTTCCTGCCCGAGCAGCCCGGCCAGCACGTCGGGCAGCCAGCGCGCTCCGTCGTGGGAGACGAGCACGGCGGTGACGACGTGCCGGGGGAACTCTGGGGCGGCGGCGGCCGCGTTCGGCGCCGCCGAGTGGCTGTGCACGGACATCGAGGTACGGGCCCTCCGGCCGGGTCCGGGGGCGTATCCCCGGGGGCTGCATCGGTGTACACGCGCGCCCCGGCGGGGCGTTGGCGCATCTCGGACGGGGCCCCACACTAACGGTACGGATCCGCGGGGGTGGCCCGGAGCGGGTGAAGGCCCCTGGTGCGCGGGGGTCGCCTGCCCATTGCGTACGCGCCCATCCCTCTCGCGTACGTGCACACCGCTCCCTCTCGCGTACGTGCACACCGCGTACATGCCGACGGCCCGTCGCCCGCTCCCCGGGGAGGGAGTGAGGGGCGACGGGCCGTCGGGGCGTGGTCCTGGGGAGCCCTGCTCGGGAAAGGGCTGCCGGGGACGGGCGGTGCGGTGCGGCGAAAGCAGTGCGGTGCGGCAGGAACGGTGTGGTGTGGTGTGGAGCGGTGGGAACGGTGCGGTGTCTAGATCGCTGCCTTCTTAAGGCGCCGTCGTTCGCGTTCGGAAAGGCCGCCCCAGATGCCGAAGCGTTCGTCGTTGGCCAGGGCGTACTCAAGGCATTCGGAACGCACCTCACAGGCGAGACAGACCTTCTTGGCCTCGCGGGTGGATCCGCCCTTTTCGGGAAAGAAGGACTCGGGATCGGTCTGGGCGCACAGTGCGCGCTCCTGCCAGCCGAGTTCCTCGTCCGCGTCCTCGACCAGCAGTTGCTGGAACAGCTCGGTCATGTGCGCCCCTCGTCTGTCTCTTGCGTCCCGTGATGCGGCCGCCACTGATGGCGACCGAACGACACGAGTGAAATTACAAGTGTGTATCTCCAAGCCAGTCAAGCGAGGATCTGCTATTGGCCCAGGGATTCACTCTGCGGAACCAAGCGTATGCGGAAAGTGTTCAAATCACCAAAAACCTGACATATGCCACGGGCTCCACGCTCACCACGCCTCACCCGGTCAAGACGATCAAGGGTTCCCGGACGTTGCGATTCGATCACTGTAGCGATCAAGATCACAGTCCGGTCACAGCCCTTCAGGCGCGTTTGAATGCGCGAGTGATGCGCCATGTCTCCGCCCCCGCGGGTGCACAAACCTTTCTGCTCGCCCGACAACCGGAAGGGGTGAAAGATTGCTCTCATATAGGGCATCGGGTTGACAGGGAGCGATTCAACCGGTCTCCTTGATCTCATGTCAGCGATCGCAGCGATGCATGTCACCCACGTCCGTGGGTTCCGCAGCGCTGTCCAGGCCCGCTGTTGCTGTTCCTGCTGTCACAGCTGTTGATGCCGTAGCGCTCCAGCTCTGATTCAGCCCTTCTCTCCAGCTTCTCCAGCTCCACCCTGCTTCTCCGGCTTTTCATCCGCAGCTCTTCCGCGGTTGCCGACGCCCCACGCGACTCCCCCGCACGTGCACCCCCCATGCCGAGGAACCACCGCACCCCATGAACAGCGACAGCGACCTTCAGATCGCCGGCGACATCCTTGAGGTCCAGCACCTCCTCCAGCCCGCCCGCGAGCATCCCTCCACCGTCTCCGAGTTCGTCGGCCTCGCCCGCTCCATCGCGGCCGACCGTGCGCGCTGGGCCGGACTCGTCCGGTACGACACCACCACGCGCTGGTACCACCGGCTCCAGACCGGGCCCGGCTACGAGGTCTGGCTGCTCAGCTGGGTGCCCGGTCAGGGCAGCGGGCGCCACGACCACGGCCGTTCCGCCGGTGTACTGACCGTCCTCGAAGGCGAGTTGACCGAGCACACGGAGCGCGGTACGCAGGCCCTCGGCTCGGGTGCTCAGCGCGCCTTCGCCCCCGGGTACGTCCACGAAGTGGTCAACGACTCGCTCGAACCGGCCGTCAGCCTGCACATCTACTACCCGGGGCTGACCGAGATGCCGATGCACGCCGCGCAATGCGCCCCGACGGCCGTGGATGTCGTACCCGCCTGACAAACTGCTGTGCATGCGCATTGTTGTTCTGGCCGGCGGTATCGGTGGTGCTCGTTTTCTGCGTGGCCTCAAGCAGGCCGCGCCCGAGGCGGACATCACGGTCATCGGCAACACGGGTGATGACATCCATCTGTTCGGGCTGAAGGTCTGCCCCGACCTGGACACCGTGATGTACACCCTCGGCGGTGGCATCAACGAGGAGCAGGGCTGGGGGCGGACCGACGAGACCTTCCAGGTCAAGGAGGAGCTCGCGGCGTACGGAGTGGGGCCCGGGTGGTTCGGTCTCGGCGACCGCGACTTCGCGACCCATATCGTCCGTACGCAGATGCTCGGCGCGGGCTATCCGCTGAGCGCGGTCACCGAGGCGCTCTGCGCCCGCTGGCAGCCGGGGGTCCGGCTGCTGCCGATGTCCGACGACCGGGTCGAGACGCATGTGGCCGTCGAGACGGACGGCGAGAGCAAGGCCATCCACTTCCAGGAGTACTGGGTGAAGCTGCGCGCCTCCGTCGAGGCGCAGGCGATCGTGCCGGTGGGCGCCGAGCAGGCGAAGCCCGCGCCGGGGGTGCTGGAGGCCATCGGCGCGGCCGACGTCATCGTCTTCCCGCCGTCGAACCCGGTGGTCTCCATCGGCACCATCCTCGCCGTGCCCGGCATCCGGGAGGCGATCGCCGAGGCCGGGGTGCCGGTCGTCGGCCTCTCCCCCATCGTCGGGGACGCGCCTGTGCGCGGTATGGCGGACAAGGTGCTCGCGGCGGTGGGCGTCGAGTCGACGGCGGCCGCCGTGGCCCAGCACTACGGGTCGGGGCTGCTGGACGGGTGGCTGGTCGACACGGTGGACGCGGGTGCGGTGGGCGAGGTCGAGGCGGCGGGGATCCGGTGCCGGGCGGTGCCGCTGATGATGACGGACGTGGACGCGACGGCCGAGATGGCCCGGCAGGCGCTGGACCTGGCTGAAGAGGTGCGGGCGTGAGCGGGTCGGGGGTGGAGGGTCTGTCTGAGCCTGGCGGGGGTGGCTCCGGGCCTGGCAGGGGTGGGTCTGAGCCTGGCGTGGGTTCTGTGCCTGGTGGGGGTGGCTCTGTGGCTGGCGGTAGCGGTGCGCCTTCTTTTCGGGTTTGGGCGTTGGGTGGGATTCCCGAGGTGCGGGCGGGTGACGATCTCGCCAAGCTGATCGCCGGGGCCGAGCCGGGGCTCGTCGACGGGGACGTCCTGCTCGTCACCTCGAAGATCGTCTCCAAGGCCGAGGGCCGGATCGTCGAGGCCGCGGACCGTGAGGCCGCCATAGATGCCGAGACCGTACGGGTGGTGGCGCGGCGCGGCACGCTGCGGATCGTGGAGAACCGGCAGGGCCTGGTCATGGCCGCCGCCGGGGTCGACGCGTCGAACACCCCCGCCGGGACCGTGCTCCTCCTGCCCGAGGACCCCGACGCCTCCGCCCGGGCGATCCGGGACGGGCTGCGGGACACCCTCGGCGTGGAGATCGGCGTCGTCATCACCGACACCTTCGGGCGGCCCTGGCGCAACGGGCTGACCGATGTCGCGATCGGGGCGGCGGGGGTGCGGGTGCTGGACGATCTCCGGGGCGGTTCGGACGCGTACGGCAATCCGCTCAGCGCCACGGTCGTGGCGACGGCGGACGAGCTGGCCGCCGCCGGGGACCTGGTCAAGGGCAAGGCCGCCGGGCTGCCGGTCGCCGTGGTGCGGGGGCTGCCGCACGTGGTGGCCCCCGACTCCGTGGACGACTCCGGGGCGCGGGCGCTGGTGCGGAGCGCGACCGACGACATGTTCCGGCTCGGGACGTCGGAGGCCGTACGGGAAGCGGTGACCCTGCGGCGTACGGTGCGCGAGTTCAGCGACGAGCCGGTGGATCCGAGGGCCGTGCGGCGGGCGGTGGCGGCGGCGGTGACCGCGCCCGCGCCCCATCACACGACGCCGTGGCGGTTCGTGCTGCTGGAGTCCGCCGAGTCCCGGACGCGGCTGCTCGATGCGATGCGGGACGCGTGGATCGCGGATCTGCGGCGCGACGGGCGGAGCGAGGAGGCGATCGCCAAGCGGGTGCGGCGGGGGGATGTGCTGCGCAACGCGCCGTATCTGGCGGTGCCGTGCCTGGTGATGGACGGCTCCCACACGTACGGGGACGAGCGCCGCGACACGGCGGAGCGCGAGATGTTCGTGGTCGCGGCGGGGGCCGGGGTGCAGAACTTCCTGGTGGCGTTGGCCGGTGAGCGGTTGGGGTCGGCGTGGGTGTCCTCGACGATGTTCTGCCGGTCGGTGGTGCGGGAGGTGCTGTCGCTGCCGTCTTCGTGGGATCCGTTGGGGGCGGTGGCTGTGGGGCATGCGGTGGGGGTGGCTCGGGAGCGGGTGCCTCGGGATGTGGAGGACTTTCTCACCGTGCGGTGAGGTGGGGTGGGGGTGCGGGGGCCTGGGGGTGGGTGGGGCCGGTGGGGTGGGCCGCTGCGCGGGGCTTGTCCCCTACCCGCCCCTTCCCGAAACCGGGGCTCCGCCCCGGACCCCGCTCCTCAAACGCCGGAGGGGCTGGGTGGGCCCGAGGGGCTGGGATGGGCCCAAGGGGCTGGGTGGGCCGGACGAGCTAGGTGGGCCCGAGAGGCTGGGACGGCGAACCCCGGTAGGGCTCGGATGAGGCCCTACAACGTCCCGATGTTCCCCGGTGTCATCCTCGGGCCCCTCCGCTCCGGAGTCCGGCCCGAGAGCAGGATCAGGCGCGTTGCCCGGTGGCGCTGGCCCTCGTACGGGGTCAGCAGGGTCAGCATCTCCTCGTCGTCCGCGTGACGGTTGTCCGCCAGGGCATGGCCCACGATGCCCGGGAGGTGGTAGTCGCCCACCGTCACCGCGTCCGGGGCCCCGTTGGAGCGCTGGAGCGTTTCCGCCGAGGTCCAGGGGCCGATGCCGGGGATCAGTTCCAGGCGGGCCCTGGCCTCGGGGAAGGGCATCGATGACGCCTCCTCCAGCCTGGGGGCCACCCGTACCGCCCGCAGGATCGTCGACGAGCGCTTGGTGTCGACGCCCGCCTTGTGCCACTCCCAGGACGGGATCATCGCCCAGGTGCGCGCGTCCGGCATGACGTGGAGACCCAGTGCGGCGGTCGGGCCGGGGGCGGGGGTGCCGTACCGGCGGACCAGGAGGCGCCAGGCCCGGTACGCCTCGTCCGTGGTGACCTTCTGCTCCAGGACCGAGGGGATCAGCGACTCCATCACCAGGCCCGTGCGCAGCAGCCGGAGCCCGGGACGCCGGTGCCGGGTCGTGGCGAGGAGGCGGTGGTACGGGGTGAAGGCCTCCGGGTCGTCGTCGGCACCCAGGAGGGCGGGGAGGCCCGCCAGCAGCCACTCCGCGCCCAGGCCCCAGGCCTCGGCCCCGACCCGGTCACCGCGCGCCACCACCCGCAGCGTGCCCGGGCCCTCCGGCGTGCGGGTGGCCCGCCAGAAGGCGCCGTCCGCCGTCATCCGGAAGGTCGGGTCGGCCGGACCCCGGCGCAGCGGGCCGAGGACCAGCCGCAGGTCCAGCGGGAACGGCGGGGTCCACTCACGGGTCAGCGGCGACTCGTCACCCGTGCCAGTACCCGCAGGCGCACCCCGCACAGCCGGAGCCGCCTGGTGCGGCAGTGCCGGGCGTGCGGTGCGCGGGGTGCGTGCGGCGGTGCGTGGAGCGAATCGTCCTGCCACGAGAGGTCCTGAGGTCCTACTGGTCCGAGGAGAAGCGGATCGAGGCGTCCGGGAGGGTCGCCCCGCACCAGATCCTGGCCCCGTCGCGCAGTTCGTTGTCCGCGCCCACCCGGGCGCCGTCACCGATGACCGCGCCGCTCAGCACCGTACGGCTGCCGATCCTCGCGCCGGCCCCGACGAGCGAGTCCGTGACGACCGCGCCCGCCTCGACGACCGCTCCGGCCAGGATCGCCGAGCCGTCTATTCTCGCGCCCGCCCCGATCACCGCGTCGGCGCCGACCACCGTGCCGCCCGTGAGCTTGGCGTCCGTGGCCACCGTGGCCGTCTCCAGGACCAGGCGGTCGCCGCAGCGGCCGGGAACGGCCGGGGACGGGGCGCGGCCCAGGACCAGGTCGGCGGAGCCGCGTACGAAGGCCTGCGGGGTGCCCAGGTCGAGCCAGTACGTGGAGTCGACCATGCCCTGGAGGTGGGCTCCGGAGGCCAGCAGTCCGGGGAAGGTCTCCCGCTCGACCGAGACCGGGCGGCCCTCGGGGATCGTGTCGATGACCGAGCGCCGGAAGATGTACGCCCCGGCGTTGATCTGGTCGGTGACGATCTCCTCGGGCGTCTGCGGCTTCTCCAGGAAGGCCGTCACCCGGCCCGTCGCGTCCGTCGGTACGAGGCCGAAGGCGCGCGGGTCCGCCACCCGGGTCAGGTGGAGCGAGACGTCCGCCCCGGAGTCGTTGTGCGAGGTGACCAGGGCCCGGATGTCGAGCCCGGTCAGGATGTCGCCGTTGAAGATCAGGACGGGCTCGTCCGGGCCGGAGGACAGCTTGGCCGCGACGTTGCGGATGGCGCCGCCGGTGCCGAGCGGCTCCTGCTCGGTGACGTACTCGATGTGCAGGCCGAGCGAGGAGCCGTCGCCGAAGTACGGCTCGAAGACCTCGGCCAGGTAGGACGTGGCGAGCACGATGTGCTCGACCCCGGCCGCCCTGGCCCGCGCCAGCTGGTGGGTCAGGAAGGGGACCCCCGCCGCCGGGACCATCGGCTTCGGGGTGTGCACCGTGAGCGGGCGCAGTCGGGTGCCCTTGCCACCGACCAGGAGGATCGCTTCTTTTGCCTCTGTCACAGCACCGTCTCTGCTTCCTGCTGGGGCCTGGCCTGGATATGGCTGGCCAGTCTAAGCAGACCGGTCCGACATGAACCGGTCAGCGGCCCTGCAGTTTCGCGGAGCTGGTCCGTGCCGTGCCGAGCTTCTTGTATAGACGCGCTCCGGGGCATTCGGTTGCGAATCCGTCCCGATGGCCCGAGATCACGTTCATACTCACCTGCACGCCCGCCTTGTACTTGTTGCTGCCGCCCGAGACGAGCGTCACCTTGCCCTTGGGGTTGGCGCCGAACAGCCCGAGCTTCCAGGCCGTGAGCTTGGAGACCGCGGTGACCGCGGCGGCGGGCGGGTTGGAGGAGGAGTAGGTGCCGAGCACCGCGATCCCCATGGTGTTGGTGTTGAAGCCCAGGGTGTGGGCGCCGAGGACCGCCTTGGTGACGCCGCCGGCCCGGCCCTCGTAGATGTTTCCGCACTTGTCGACGGCGAAGTTGTAGCCGAAGTCGCGCCAGCCGCTGCTCTTGACGTGGTAGCGGTAGATGCTGCGCAGCACCGAGGGGGCCTGCTGACAGGTGTAGTTGTTGCCGGTCGCGCTGTGGTGCACGAAGGCCGCCTTGACGGTCTTCGTGTACGCGAAGTTCCGCTCCCGGAGCTTCTCGTCGGCGCCCCAGCCCTTGCGGGTGACGATCTTCGGGCGTGGTCCGATGTACGGCTTCGCCCCGGGCGCGAAGTTCATCGCCTCCTCCGTCTCCGCCTTGGTGAGGGCGGGGATGAGGGTCGCGCCGAGCGGCGCGAGCTCGGCGTTGACCGCGGAGGCGGCGGCGATCTCGGCGGTGAGGGCCTCGGGCACGACTGCGGCGGCGGCCGGCGGCGGGGTGTCGGCGAAGCCCGCGGGGAGAGTGGCAGGGACGGTGGCGGAGAGGGCTGCGGGGAGGGTGGCGGGGACGGCCGACCTGGTGGTGGGGGCGCCTCGGGCCGGTTCCGGTTCCGGTGCCGGTTTCGATGCTGGTTCCGGTGCCGGGTCCTCGCCGGGGTCGACGAGTTCGAGGCGCATCCCTTCCGGAAGCGGTACGAGGGTGGCTGCCCGGTCCTGCGGGTCCGGGGCCTCCGGGCGCACCCGTACCTCCACACCGTCCGAGTCGCCGACCCAGAGCGGGGCCGTCGAGCCGCGTACCGTACGCCCTTCGCGCTCGGCGCTGCCGAGGTCGGCGGCGTGGTCGGCGTTGTGCGTCTCGATGTCCTGCCAGTCGGACCAGCGGGTGGTGCCGGTGGCGCGGGTGCGGACCTGGACCGTGCCGTGCAGTTCGGCCTCGGCGTCGTCCCAGACCACGCCGACCAGGGAGAAGGGACGGGCGTCGCGCTGGGGCAGGCCCTGGGCGGGTGCCGCGCCCGCGACCCGGTTGGAGGGGGCGGCGAGGGGGGCCAGGGGCAGTGACTGGGTCGAGCCCGCCGGTTCGGCCCCGGTCGCCCGTACGGACGCGGGCGGTCCGGCACCCGGTGACGCGGGGGAGGTGGAGGGCGGCCGGCCCGAGCCGGGGTGCGCGAGCGGGGCGGACGCGGCGGGGGCGGCGAGCGGCAGGGTGAGGGCCGCCGCACAGGCGGCGCTGACTGAGGTGACAAGTAGTGCACGCATACGCACGATCCTGGCCATAGCGGGATGAGTCCGGCTACCCGGGCAGAAGGCTGCGAGGCGGTCACAACTGATGGCGTGTCTGCCGAACCGGTGTACGTGACACCCGTTCAGCCCGCCCCGCACGGCGTCCCCCGCGTACGCTTGCGCGGATGAACTCCAGCGACCGTACCGCCGCCGACCTGCTGCGATCCGCCCTCGCCGCGGACCCGGCCCGCCCCTTGGTCACCTTCTACGACGACGCCACCGGAGAACGCGTCGAACTGTCGGTGGCCACCTTCGCCAATTGGGTGGCCAAGACCGCCAATCTGCTCCAGGGCGACCTCGCCGCCGAGCCCGGCGACCGGCTCGCCCTGCTCCTCCCCGCGCACTGGCAGTCCGCGGTCTGGCTGCTGGCCTGCGCCTCGGTCGGGGTCGTCGCCGACGTCCAGGGCGACCCGGCCGCCGCCGACCTCGTGGTGAGCGGGCCGGACACCCTGGAGCGGGCGCGGGCCTGCCGGGGCGAGCGGGTCGCGCTGGCCCTGCGTCCACTGGGCGGCCGGTTCCCGCAGGCGCCCGAGGGCTTCGCCGACTACGCGGTGGAAGTGCCGAGCCAGGGCGACCGCTTCGCCCCGTTCGCCCCGGTGGACCCGGGGGCACCCGCGCTGGCCGTGGGCGGGGTCGAGCTCACCGGTACGGAGCTGGTCGAGAAGGCTCGTACGGACGCCGACGCCCTCGGGCTCGTACCGGGATCGCGGCTGCTGTCGGGGCACACGTACGACACCTGGGAGGGGCTGAGCGCCGGACTCTTCGCCCCGCTCGCCGCCGGGGGGTCCGTGGTGCTCTGCCGCCACCTCGGGCAGCTCGGCGCGGAGGGGCTGGCCAAGCGGATCGAGAGCGAGCGGGTCACGGGCACGGCGGTGCCCGGCCAGTAGCGCGGCGGCGTGAGCCATCGGTACGGCGGTGCCCAGCCGGTGGTGGCTCGGCGGCCTGAGTCATCTGTACGGCGGTGCCGGGGCACTGGCACCGCCGCCCGAACCACACGCGTTCCCGGGGGAACGGTTTCCCAGGGAATCGGTCAACAGCGCGGTATGACAAGCGCCCTGAGGTGCACTCGTCCGGCCCACAGCGGGCCGAGCCCCCGGTATCGATCGCCGGAGCGGGTAGATGATCGGCGGTACAGACCACTCTCCTGGCAGTGCACAACCAAGCGTGAGGTTCAGCCGTCTACTCCTGCGACCGGCGGCCCATCGCGCCGCCGAACGTGAAGGATGGACGCAGACGTGACCGACAGTGCTGGCACGCCGGCCGACCCGGACCACCCGGCCGGGGAGACGCCGCAGGGCAGGTCGCAGGAGCAGCCGGGGGCGCCCGAGGACTCGCCGGAACCGTCCCCCGAAAGACCCTCCGCCGAAGGCCGGAAGGAAGGCGCGGAGGAGCACAAGGAGGAGGGCAAGGAGGAGGGCAAGGGCGTCGGCAGCGGCGGCGTACAGACCTGGGCCGATCACCCCAAGGACGGCACCACCGCCCGGCGCAAGCGCCCGTGGCTGCGCTGGGCGGCTCTCGCCGCCTCCTTCCTCGTGCTCATCTCCGCGGGCGCCGGCTGGTGGCTGTACAAGAAGCTCGACGGCAACATCACCACCGACACCGGCGCCGCCGCCGAGCTGAAGGTGTACGAGAAGGAGCGGCCCACCCCCGCCGTCCTGGACGCCCAGAACATCCTGCTCATCGGGTCCGACAGCCGGGCGGGCGACAACAGCAAGTACGGCCGCGACGACGGCGGCAGCCAGCGCTCGGACACCACGATCCTGCTGCACCTCGCGGCGGACCGGAAGAGCGCCACCGCCGTCTCCCTGCCGCGCGACCTGATGGTGGAGATCCCCAGCTGCCGCACCTCGGACGACAAGAAGACCCGGGAGCAGTTCACCCAGTTCAACTCCGCGTTCGAGCTCGGCGGCACCGCCTGCACGATCCGTACCGTGGAGCGGCTGACCGGCATCCGGATCGACCACCACATGGTCGTCGACTTCAACGGGTTCAAGGACATGGTCGACGCCGTGGACGGGGTCGAGATCTGCCTCCAGAAGCCGATCGACGACAAGGACGCACAGCTTGAGCTCCCGGCCGGGCGGCAGACGCTCAACGGCGAGGAGGCCCTCGGCTACGTACGGGCGCGCAAGACCCTCGGCGACGGCAGCGACACCGAACGCATGGAGCGCCAGCAGAAGTTCCTGGGCGCCCTGGTCAACAAGATGCAGAGCAATGGCGTCCTGCTCAACCCGACACGGCTCTACCCGGTGCTGGACGCGGCGACCAAGTCGCTGACGACGGACCCGGGGCTCGACTCGCTGCGGGACCTGTACGACCTGGTGCGCAGCATGCGGGATGTGCCGACCGACCGGGTGCAGTTCCTCACCGTGCCCCGGCAGCCGTACCGGAACAACCCCAACCGGGATGAACTGGTCGAACCGGACGCGAGCGAACTCTTCAAGCAGCTCCGCGAGGACAAGCCCGTCGCCGTGGCCCCGGCGGACGAACTCAAGGACGCCGAGAAGGACGCCGAGAAGGGCAAAGACCCTGAACAGGATGGGAAACCGGACGACGCCGGCTCCGGAAGTCCGACCCCGACGCCCACCTATTCGGGTTCGAGCGCCGCGGACGACCTGTGCGAGCAGTAAAGCAATTGCCAAGACATAGAAGACAATCGGCACGGATTGGGAAGTATGCCCGGTTGTAAGGGACGTGGTGTAGGTCACGCACGTCGCCCCTTTCAGAACCGGGCGGATAGTGTGACGCGATCCGGTGTTTCCGGCCGTCAGGTCGCGCACTGCTGGAGCGAAGGAACGAGCGCCTTGCCGGGGGAAGGCGCCTCGCGTGGCACCGACGGAGGACTCAAACAACCGTGGATGCGCAAAGCCGTGGGCGGGCGGACGATATCGACCCCGCAGACCAGTGGGTACTCAACCCGCACACCGGCAATTACGAACTGCGACTGGACCAATCCGCAGCGGAGTCCCCGGTCGCGGCGCGTACGGCGACCGCTGAGGATTCCGGCCACGGCGGCGACGCGGGGAGCGGTTCGCGCGAGGGTTCCGGACGCCGGGGAGCGGGCTCCCGTGAAGGCTCCGCCGACACCCCCCGCCGCGAGGTGCCCGGCCAGCGCAGCCGCCGGTCCGCCCAGAGCGGCGGGCGCGGCGCGGAGGCCACGGCCACCGCGGGCCGCCGCAAGCGCAAGGCCCCGAAGGCGCGCCGCAAGAAGGCGCTGATGTGGACGGGCGGGGTGCTGGCGTTCCTGGTGGTCGCCGCCTCGCTGGGCACGTACCTCCTCTACCAGCGGTTCAACAGCAACATCGCCACCGTCGACATCGGCAAGCAGGGCAGCAAGAACGTCCTCAGCGACGGCCCGATGAACATCCTGATCATCGGCACCGACAAGCGCACCGGCAAGGGCAACGAGGGGTACGGCGACAAGAACAGCCCCGGCCACGCCGAGACCACCATCCTGTTCCACGTCTCCGAGGACCGCACCAACGCGACGGCGTTGAGCATCCCGCGCGACCTGAAGACCAGGATCCCCGAGTGTGAGACGAAGCAGCCGGACGGCAGCACCGCGGTCATTCCCGGCATCGAGAAGGAGCGTTTCAACGTCAGCCTCGGCCAGGACGGGCGGGACCCCGGCTGCACCATGAAGACGGTCGCGGAGATCACCGGCATCGAGACGGACCACTTCATGATGGTCGACTTCAACGCGGTCAAGGAGCTGACGACGGCGGTCGAGGGCGTCAAGGTCTGCATGGCCAAGCCGGTCAAGGACCCCAAGTCCCACCTCGACCTGCCCGCGGGCCCGTCCACCGTGCAGGGCGAGCAGGCGCTCGCGCTGCTGCGCACCCGTAACAGTTTCGGCAACAGCAGCGACCTCGACCGGATCAAGGTCCAGCAGCAGTTCCTCGGCTCGATGATCCGTGAGATGAAGTCGAGCGACACGCTCACCAACCCGAAGAAGCTCTTCAAGCTGGCCGACGCGGCGACCAAGTCCCTGACCGTCGACCAGGGCATCGGCAGCGCGACCAAGCTGATGACCCTCGCCCAGGAGCTCGGCAAGGTCGACGCCAAGAACATCACCTTCGTCACGCTGCCGGTCAAGGACAACCCGGAGGAGCCGAAGCCCATCACCGTGGTCGTGGACGAGGTGAGGGCCGAACCGCTCTTCGCGATGATGCGCTCCGACACCTCGCTGACCGAGGTGAAGCAGCAGAAGAAGGCCGCCAAGAGCAAGCAGGCGGCCCTCCTCAAGGGCCCGAAGGCCGACCCCGCCGACGTCCGCGTGGACGTCCTCAACGGCGGTGAGATCTCGGGGGCCGCGTTCGCGACCGTCACCTGGCTCCAGAACCAGCAGGGCGTGCTGAAGTCGACCAACAAGGCCAACGCCCCCGAGAAGATCAAGAAGACGACACTGGAGTACGCGCCCAACCAGGCCGACCAGGCCCGCGCGCTCGCCGAGATGATGGGGCTGCCCGCCACGGCCATGAAGCCGGGCACCGCCGACGCCGAGGGGCTTCAGGCGATGGTGCTCACGCTGGGGGGCGACTTCAAGGGCGCGGGCATCCCCATCACGGGACCGGCGAAGATCCCGGACAACATCGAAAAGGCAAGCGCCGACAAGGAAGTCTGCGCCAAGTGACACCGAGGTCGCCGGGTCACCGCGCCGCAGCGGAAATCTGAACAGCATGGGGGGTCGTCCGGTGGGACGGAGCAGCACGCCCGGGGAGGGGACACGGTCACGCGTCCGCCACGCGGACCGGCACGGCCGGGGCAGTGGCCTGTACGAGGACGGGGACCGGGACGACGCGGACCGCACGCGCCGCGGAAGCGGTGGCGGCGACAGCGACGACAGCAGTGGCGGTGGGGGCAGCGACAGCGGTACGGCTGCCAAGGCGTCACCCGACGGCCCCGGGCGGCGGCGTCCGGGAGCGCGGGGCCGGAACACCCGCCGCGCCCCCAAGAGCGGCAAACGGCGCGTGCTGCGCTGGGCCTCCTCCGTACTCGCCCTGCTCATACTCGCCGCCGGTGGGGCCGGCTACCTGTACTACGAGCACCTCAACGGCAACATCAAGAAGGAGGACCTGACCCTCGGCGACAAGCCGATGGCCGACCACAAGGCCAACGCCGCCGGGCAGACCCCGCTCAACATCCTGCTCATCGGCTCCGACGCCCGGGACTCCGAGGCGAACCAGAAGCTGGGCGGCGCGAAGGAGACCTTCGGCGCACCCCCGCTGGCCGATGTGCAGATGCTGCTCCACATCTCCGCGGACCGCTCCAACCTCTCCGTGGTCACCATGCCGCGCGACACCATGCTGAAGATGCCCAAGTGCACCGCCCCGGACGGCGAGGTCTTCCCGGCCAGCACCGTGGACGTGCAGACCAACCAGAGCCTGGGCCGCGGCGGTCCGGGCTGCACCGTGGCCGCCTGGTACGAGCTGACCGGCATCCGGATCGACCACTTCATGATGATCGACTTCGCCGGTGTGGTCTCGATGGCCGACGCGATCGGCGGCGTCCCGGTCTGTGTGGACGCCAACATCTACTCACGCGGCGCGAACGGCCGGGGCGGCTCCGGGCTGAGGCTGGAGAAGGGCACCACGTACGTCAAGGGCGAGCAGGCCCTCCAGTGGCTGCGCACCCGGTACGGCTTCGAAGACGGCAGCGACCTCGCGCGGGCCAAGGCCCAGCACCAGTACATGAACTCGATGGTCCGTGAGCTGCGCGAGGGCACCAAGCTCACCGATCCGGTCAAGCTGATGAGCCTCGCCGAGGCCGCGACCAACGCGCTGACGGTCGACAAGGGCCTCGACTCGGTCAAGAAGCTCTACGACCTGGCCGAGGAGTTCAAGAAGGTCCCGACGAAGCGCATCACGATGTCGACCATGCCGAACGTGTACGGCACCGGCGCCAACCGGGGCCGGGTCTACCCCAAGGCGGGCGACGCGGAGCAGCTGTTCCGGATGGTCCGCGAGGATGTCCCGCTGGACGGCAAGGCCTCCAAGCGGAAGCCGGCGGAGCCGAAGGACCCGTCCGCGCCGGTCGGTGAGATCGCCGTGGCCGTACGGAACGGGACCGGCACCGACACGCTCGCCCCGGCCTCGGGGCGCGCGGGTGCCGTGGCGGAGCTGCTGACGGAGGCGGGCTTCGTGAAGACCACCGTGGACCCCGGGAACGTGGCCGCGTCGGCGCGCACCGGCATCCTGTTCCCGAGCGCGGATCTGGAGGGGGACGCCCAGGCGGTCGCCAAGGCGCTCGGCATCCCGCTGTCTCAGGTGAAGCGGTCGACCGACGTCTCGGGCATCTCGCTCGCCGTGGGCGCCGACTGGCGGGAGGACGGGCCCTACCCGGCCTCCCGGGGCAAGGAGAAGACCCCGGAGTCGGCGGGGGCGCTCAACGGCGAGGAGAAGGGGTGCATGAAGGTCAACCCGGCGTACACCTGGTGACCCGGTAACGGGCCGTTCGAACGAGAACGGCCTGTACGTGACGTACGAGAGGGGCCCCGCCGCTCAGCAGCGGGGCCCCTCTTCAACGACCAAGTCCAGGCCTCAGACCGCGCCTCAGACCGTCTCGCTGCTGCTACTGCTACCGCTACTGCTGCTCGTCAACGAAGGCCGACGGCTGGCGATGACCCGCTTGGCCAGGGAGCGCGGGCTCGTGAGGAAGCCGAAGCCCCAGCACATGTGCATGGTCGCCAACGCCACCGGGATCTGCGCGCGGGCCTTCAGCGAGAGCCCCTTGCCCGCAGGCAGCGAACCGGCGACGATCGCGGCCAGGTACCCGCCCGGGACGATCAGCGCCCACGGGGTGACGGCCGCGCCCACCACCAGGCCCGCCGCGATGGCGACGACGGCGGTCGGCGGGGCGAGGTAGCGGAGGTTGATCGAGCCGGAGTGGTAGCGGGCGACGACATGGCGCCACCGGCCGTAGTCCTTGTACTGCTTGGCGAGCGCCTTCACCGAGGGGCGCGGGCGGTACTGGACCTTCAGCTCGGGCGAGAACCAGATCAGCCCGCCCGCCTCGCGGATGCGGAAGTTCAGCTCCCAGTCCTGGGCGCGGATGAACTCCACGTTGTAGCCCTCGGCCTGCTCCAGCGCCTCGCGCCGGAAGACGCCCAGGTAGACGGTCTCGGCCGGGCCCGCCTGGCCGCCGGTGTGGAAGGCCGCGTTGCCGACGCCGATCTTCGAGGTCATCGCGGCGGCGACGGCCTCCTCCCAGGCGTTCTCGCCCTCGGCGTGCATGATGCCGCCGACGTTCTGCGCGCCGGTCTCCTCCAGGAGGCGGACGGCGGTGGCGATGTAGTTCGGCGAGAGCATCCCGTGGCCGTCGACCCGTACGACGATCGGGTGGCGGGAGGCCTTGATCGCCGCGTTGAGGGCGGCGGGGGTACGGCCGGTGGGGTTGGGGACCGTGTGGACCCGGGGGTCCTCCGCGACCAGCTCGGCCGCGATCTCGTCCGTGCGGTCGGCGGAGGGGCCGAGCGCGATCACGACCTCCATCTCACCGGCGTACTCCTGCTCCAGGATGTGCCGGACCGAGTTCCTGAGATGGCGTTCCTCGTTGAGCACCGGCATGATCACGGAGACGGCGGGGTACTGCGCGGCAGACATGTGGTCCTCGGGTGGTCCTGCGGGTGGTCCTCGGAGCGCCAGGGGTTCCGCACCCCGGGAGGCGGCGTTATTCGGCCGCCACGTTACCGCGAATGGGGGACACCGGTGCGCGCGCCGCCGGGTGGTGGTCAGGGGCGGAGATCGTATGGGCCTACCGTGCGATGGTCCCCTTGCACCGCAGAGGTGTCTCCGTCCCCCCGTGCACCGCGGAGGTGTCTCCCCCCGTGCCCACCCCCCGTCCACCCCAGCACCCGCCCCGTCCCCGCACCACTCCCCCGCGCCGCCGTCCACCGCAGGGTGCCCGGCCGGTCCGCTCCCGGAAGCAGGACGAGCGGCCGCGCTGGGGGATGCGGGTGGCCACCGGGCTCTCCGTGCTGGTGCTGGGCGCGGGCGGGATCGGTCACGCGGTGGTGAGCAACCTGGAGGGCGGGATCGGCCGGGTCGACCCGTTCAAGGACATGAAGAACCGCCCGCAGTCCGGGCACGGCACGAACCTGCTGCTCGTGGGGACCGACGGCCGGGACACCATCACGAAGGCGGAGAAGCAGAAGTACCGGCTGGGCGGCGCGCCCTGCCACTGCACGGACACGATCATGCTGGTCCACCTCTCGGCCGACAAGCAGCGGGCGAGCGTCGTCAGCCTCCCCCGCGACAGCTACGCCGAGATCCCCGCCCACACCGACCGCACCACCGGCCAGAAGCACAACAGCCACCCCGTGAAGCTGAACGCCGCCTACGCGGAGGGCGGGCCGACCCTGACCGTGCGGACGGTCGAGCACATGACCGGGATCAAGGTCGACCACTATCTGGAGGTCGACTTCACCAGCTTCATGAAGACGGTCGACGCGGTGGGCGGGGTGCAGATCTGCACGGCCCGGCCGATGAAGGACGCGTACACGGGACTGGACCTGCCCGCGGGCACCCATCGGCTCGACGGCGGCCAGGCGCTCCAGTACGTACGCTCCCGCCATGTCGACGTGGGGTCCGACCTGGGCCGGATGCAGCGGCAGCAGAAGTTCATGGCGGCGCTGATCAAGCAGGCGACCGGCAGCGGGGTGCTGCTGAACCCGGTGAAGTTCCAGCAGGTCTCCGCCTCGGTGCTGGGCTCGGTCCGGGCCGACGAGGGGTTCGGTACGGAGGAGATGCTGGCGCTCGGCAGGGCGATGAAGGACTTCAGCCCGGCGTCGTCGGAGTTCACCTCCGTACCGATCGGGAACCCGAGCTTCCCGGTCAAGGGCATCGGCTCCACGGTCCAGTGGGACGCGGCGAAGGCGAAGAAGCTGTTCCAGGCGCTGCGCGAGGACCGGCCGCTGGCCCCCGTGAAGCCGAAGCCCGCGGCGGACGCGCCGAAGAAGGCCCCGGCGACCCTGGTGGACGTGGCGCCGGAGGAGATCCGGGTCCAGGTCTACAACGGCACCCCGAAGGACGGCCTCGGCAAGGACGTGGACGCGGGCCTGCGCGCCACCGGCTTCAACACCACGGACGCCCCGCTCAACGGCAGGCTGCGGGACCTGGAGCGGACCCTCGTGACGTACGACCCGCGCTGGGACCGGTCGGCGAAGTCGCTGGCCACGGCGTTGCCGGGGAGCGAGCTGAAGGCGGTGAAGGGGCAGGGCGCCACGATGGAGGTGACGGCCGGATCGGACTTCACGAAGGTGCGGCCGGTGCGGGCGGAGACCAAGCACGAGGGCGAGTTCTCCACGGTGACGGGCGACGAGGCGGTGTGCCCGTAGAACCGCTACGGCGATACGGACGGTACGGACCGTACGGGGACCTCAGTCGTCGATGCCCTCGGCGGCGCGCCGCTCCCGCAGCTCCTTGATCGCCCGGCGGCGCGCGAGCCGGTGGGTACGCCGGATCTGCGCCTCCTGGTAGCGCCGGTTGTCGCGCTCGGTCTCGGGGATCACCGGCGGTACGCGGCGCGGCTTGCCGTCCCCGTCGACGGCGGCGAAGACGAGATAGGCGCTGCCGACCTGCTGGGCGGGGGTGGACTCGTTCCAGCGCTCGGCCATCACACGGACGCCGACCTCCATCGAGGAACGGCCCGTCCAGTTCACCTGCGCGCGTACGTGGACGAGGTCGCCGACCCTGACCGGCTCCAGGAACACCATCTCGTCCATCGACGCGGTCACCGCGGGCCCGCCGGAGTGCCGTCCGGCCACGGCACCCGCCGCGTCGTCGACCAGTTTCATGATCACGCCACCGTGCACCGTACCCAGGAGGTTGGTGTCGCTGCCGGTCATGATGTGGCTGAGGGTGGTGCGGGACGCGGCAGTGGGCTTGCCCGGAATCTCTTCTTCCGAGCGCTCCGAGCGGGTGGCCTGATCTGTCATACAGTCCACCTTATGCGCGGACCCCGATCCCGCAGAATGCATCAGCTTCGCAACAGCCCTGGTGCGATTTCCCTTACACCCTGTAATAGCTGTGGGTCGGGACGGCACACTGTTCGGATGAACGATTGGCCCGATCGACGGACCGGCGACCGCAGCGAGCGCTATGGGCGGGGCAGTGCGAGCCCCCAGCCCGAGAGCGCCCGGGCGATGCCCCACATCCAGCGCCGCCCGGCCCCGCCGCAGAGGCCGCCCGTGCCGCCGCAGAGGCCCCAGGTGCCCCCGCAGAGCCAGGGCGGGTACGACGACCGCTACCCGAGCGGTTCCCCCGGCTACGGCAACAACCCCGACCCCGGATACGACAGCGGTTACAACACCGGCCAGGTCTACGGCGGCGGCGCGGGCGGCCGTGGCCGTGGCGGCGGCCGCGCCGGAGGTGACGCGGGTTACGTCCAGGGCCGCCCCGCACCGGACTGGCGCCGCCGGATCAAGATCGGCTCGCTGACCCTGGTCGTCGTGTTCCTCGTGGTCTCCGTCTCCACGTACTTCTGGGCCGACTCGAAGCTCAAGCGCGAGGTGGACCTCTCCAAGGTCATCGAGCGCCCCAGCGAGGGCAAGGGCACGAACTACCTGATCGTCGGATCCGACAGCCGCGAGGGCATGTCGGCGGAGGACAAGAAGCGGCTGCGCACCGGTTCCGCCGAGGGCAAGCGCACCGACTCGATGATGATCCTGCACCGGGGCTCCAACGGCCCGACGCTGATCTCGCTCCCCCGCGACTCCAACGTGGAGATCCCCTCCTTCAAGGGCTCCGAGTCCGGCAAGCTGTTCCCGGGCACCGGCCGCCAGGTGAAGCTGAACGCCGCGTACGCCGAGGACGGCCCCGAACTGCTCGTGCGCACGGTCGAGTTCAACACCGGCCTGCGCATCGACCACTACGTCGAGATCGGCTTCGGCGGCTTCGCGAACATCGTGGACGCGCTCGGCGGGGTCGAGATGGACATCCCGAAGGCGTTCAAGGACAAGAAGTCCGGCGCCGACTTCCAGGCCGGGAAGCAGACGCTGAACGGCGAGGAGTCCCTGGCCTTCGTCCGCACCCGGTACGCGTTCAAGGGCAGCGACCTGGACCGTACGAAGAACCAGCAGAAGTTCCTCGCGGCCCTGGCGAGCCAGACGGCGACCCCGTCCACGATCCTCAACCCGTTCAAGCTGTACCCGACGATGGGCGCGGGCCTGGACACCCTGATCGTGGACAAGGACATGTCGCTCTGGTCGCTGAGCCAGATGTTCTTCGCAATGAAGGGCGTCTCGGGCGGCGACGGTACGTCGATGAACATGCCGATCTCGGGCAGCGTCGGCGGGAACCTGGTCTGGGACAAGGCGAAGGTGAAGCAGCTCGTGGAGCAGCTGAAGAACGACGAGAAGGTCACGGTCACCGGCAACTGACGTACGGAAGAAGCTGTTTGGCTCCGGGAGTCCCGATGGGCGCACCCCGGAGCCAAACAGCTTCTCCTATGTCTATGTGTCTGTGTCTGTGTCTGTGTCTGCCGACGTCTCGTAGGTGATCTTCCCGTTCTCGTCCATGAGCGGGTGGATCTGGGAGGGCCCGTAGTCGTCCACGTCGGACGGGCGCGGCTTCTCCGGTCCGTCCGGCCCGATGCGCATCACCCGCTCGACCCGGACGACGTCGAACCGGCGTCCCCGCACCACGAGTTCATTGGGCCGCAGGCGCCCGGCGAACTTGTCGGCGGCGCGGGCGTAGATGGCGATGTCCTTCTCGCTCACCTTCTCCAGCTTCGGCAGCACCTCCTTGAAGTAGTAGACGAGGGAGCGGCGGGCGCCCTGCGGGGTCGAGAACTGCCCGGTCACCATCGACCAGGAATTGTCCTTCCGCTCCACGACCCGGAACGTCGCCGGGAGCAGTACGACCCCCGGGTGGGTGGTCAACGCCCGCTGGGAATCGGCCCGTACGTCCTCGGGGAACCGGCTCGACGTGTAGGAGAGCGGCAGCAGATTCAGCCGGTCGAGCCCCTCGGTCAGCCCGACGGCCGCCGCGTGGTCGACGACGAACCCCTTGGTGCGCGGGGGCTCGGGTGCGCGCATGTCCCAGTCGTCGGAGTCGGGGTCGCTGGGCCGGGGCGGCTCCAGCCGCCCGCCGCCGATCCGGGCGAACTCGTCGGCGCGCACGACGCGGTAGCGCACCCCGGCGGCGGACAGGTCGTCGACGGACTCCGTCTCCAGCCGGGCCACGGCGGCCAGCAGCGACTTCCGTACGCGCGGGTCGTCGGTGTCGTCCTTCGCCTTGAACCACAGGTGCGAGTTGAGCTCGTCCCGGGCCATCTGCGGGAACCCGGTGTCCATCTCCCCCATCAGCCGCCACCGCGGCCGGTCCCCGCGCCGCTGCTCGGCGAGCCCGAACAGCGGCCCGCGCAGCACGATCTCCGGATACTTGCGGATCGAGGCGAAGGCATCGGCCTCGGTGACCCCGAAGATGGGGTCGTCGCGGTGGGTGACGTTGATGGTGAGGTGGTCCGGTGGCTTCCCCGGGTGATCGTCCATGTACCCAGTGTGCCGAAGGGGGGTGCCGGTGTCAGGGTTTCCGCCACAAAGGGCCGAACGGGGTCGGACGGACCCCGAGTTGACGCACACGAGCGCGCTCCGCCACCGATCGGGGCCGGAGCGCGCTCGGAACGTACGGTGAGGGCCGCGCCCTCAACTACCGGAGGCGTACGGGACGAAGTCGGCCCAGGCGCCGGAGGTGAAGCCGAGGGACGGCCGGGTCAGGTCTTTGGAATCACGCACGTGCACAGCACTACGAGCAGCGGCCACCTCGACACAGGCGGGACCGTCGTTGCTGCTGTAACTGCTCTTGAACCACTCCAGAGCAGAGCTGTCACCACTCGGGGTCATGCGCATCATGTCTCTCCCAGCACTTTCTCGATGAAGGCCAGCGATTCCCGTGGAGTGAGCCCCTGAGCGCGGACGAGACCGAGCCGCTGCTCCAGGATCCGGATCTCCTTGGGGTCGAAGGTCAGGCGGCTGAACAACTGGCTCTCCCATTGTCCCACCGCTGTACCATCCTTGAACTTGAGAAGTTGGAGCTGACCGCCCATCCCGGCGTGGTCCTCCCGGTCGGTCGGCATTACCTGGATCTCGACGTTCCGCAACTGCCCGATTTCCAGAAGGTGTTCGAGCTGACGCCGCAACACCTCACGCCCGCCGAGCGGCCGCCGGATCGTCACCTCCTCCTGAACGAAGGTGAGCATGGTCAACGGCTTCCGCCGGAAGATCTCCTGCCGCGCCAGCCGCGCCGCGATATACCGATCGACCTCGTCGGGCCCGAACGCCGGCCGCCGCATCTCGTAGAGCGCACGGGCGTATTCGGCGGTCTGGAGCAGCCCGTTGATGTTGTGGTTGTCGTACGCGCCGAGCTCGACCGCTTGCCGTTCGAGCTTGGTAAGGTCCTTCACCTTCTTCGGGTAGCGGGCCTCCGCCACGTCCTTCTTCATCGCGGAGATCATTCCGCGCGCACCCACCACCCTGTCCGTACCGTCGAGGAACTCCGGCTTGGGGATGCGCCGTCCGCTCTCGACCTTGTAGACGAGATCCTCGCCGTACCCGATCGCCGCACCGAGCTCGGCGGCGCGCAGCCCCGCCGACTCCCGCCAGAGTCTGATCTGCCGCCCCACAGCGGCCATCACCGCGCTCGAATCGTCGGCCGGATCGATGTCCAGTTCGAGATCCGGCTCGGTTAAGGCCCCGTCCGCCTCCGCGCCGCGCCTGTCGTCTTCGTCAGCCATGCTGCGCAGCGTAGGGACGGCGGGCCGCATCAGATGGCAGATCCCCGGAAATCCACCCGAAATCGCTGCTCAGACCGGGTCGTGGCACATCACGACCCGGTGCCCCGCCCACCGGGTCGTGGCCGACCGCGACCCGGTGGGCCACGACATCAAGTACTTAAAGAACCAAGAGAAATTACCCAACCCCACCCCACCCGATCCCGGTGGTCAACTACGGGAGGACTGGTCACCCACACGGGTGATATTCACCAACTGGGCTGGATTTCGGGCGGGTTGGCAGGCATATGCTCACGCCACCAGACATCAGACATACGTCGGCCCTCGGCCGGGACTGTGAATCCCGATCGAGGGCCTGACCACCAAGGAAGCGAAACCTTCCCGATGGATACCCAGCAGAATACTGCCCTCACCCGCGCCCTGACAGAACTTCCGGGCCCTCTCCCCACCTCCGGCGTGATCCACCTCGTGATCCCGCACACGAGCCGGTTCACGGTCGTGGGCAACCACCTCTCCCAGCACACCGAGCTGTCGCTCACCGCGATCGGGCTGGGCGTGCACATCCAGTCGCTGCCCGCCGGTACGAAGGTGGGCATCAAGGCCCTCGTGGCCCGATTCATCGAGGGCGAGAGGACCATCACGTCCGCGCTGCGCGAGCTGGAGACCCACGGCTACCTGCACCGGATGCGCGTGAGGCTGACGAACGGCCGGATGGTCACCCGTACGGTGTTCTGCAACCAGCCGGAGGAGGTGCTGCGGGGCGGGGCGGTAGTGCGGGTGCCTGCGGTGGTGCCGGTGCCGCCGGTGCCGGTGGCGGAGGTGGCGCCTGCGGAGGCGCCGGGGCCTGTGGTGGCTGAACCTGCTGGCGCACCGGCGCTCGCTCCCGCACCCGACCCCGTACCCACCCCCGTACGGGAGGCACACCCCCCGGTCCGCGTACCGTCGCGCACCGCGCCCAAGCCGCCGCGCCGACCGCTCCCCCAGCCCCGCGAGCTCACCCCGGAGCTGCACCGGGCCGCCTCCGCGCTCCTCGCCGGCCTGCGGCGTCACGCGAAGGAGCTGGTGCTCTCCGAGGAGCACATCGAGGAGCTGGTGCCCGGGGTGGCCGCCTGGCTGGAGCGCGACGCGCACCCCGACGCGATCCGCCACGCTCTGACGACCGATCTCCCGCAGCCTCCCAAGTACCCGGCGAAGATCGTCAAGCACCGCCTCACCGCGCTTCTGCCCCCGCCGCTCCCCGGCACCGAGGAACTGCCCCCGGTCCGCCACCGCCCCCTCGTCATCCCGCTCCAGAACTGCGACCGCTGCGACCACGCGTTCCGCGCCATGGAACCGGGCCACTGCCGCGGCTGCCGGAGCGAGCTCCTGGAGGCGTCCTAGCATGAAGGGGACGATCCTTATCCCTGGGCACGATCGAGGAGCGCACGCCATGACCATCGCCCCGGACGACGTCCTTGCGCATACGGGGACCCCGGATGTCGAGGTGGAAGCCGAAGGCCTCCCGCGTTACGTCTGACGGCGTCCCCGCTCTACGCCGTCCCCGCCGCCAGCAGGGCGAGGTGGGGCAGCACCAGGGTGCCGTCCGCCGAACGGAATGCGGCGCAGAGACCGTCGTACGCACGCCTGGCCTCCGCCACGCCCTCCGCACCCCGACTGTTGAGGACCTGGCCGATCGCCCCGATCCCCTGCTCGGCCCCGGCCCACCACTCCCCGGCACCGGAGAGATGTTCCCAGGCCAGCTCGACGCACTCGGCCTCCAGGAATCCAGCCGTGCCGAACAGGGCGGCGAGCCCTTCGGGCGTACGGGGGAAGGCGTCCTCGGGGGCGAGGGCGGGGAGCCAGTAGGGGCGGGTGAGACCGGCGGCCTGGGCAGCCCGGCCGATCAGGGTCTGGCCGGGGGCTCCGGGTGCCCGCCAGATGGTGACCGCGACACGGCCGCCGGGCCGGGTGATCCGGCGGAGCTCGGCCAGGGCGGCGAGGGGGCGGCCGACGTGGTTGAGGACGAAGTTACCGAGGACGGCATCGAAGGAGCTGTCCGCGTAGGGCAGTTCGGGCAACCGCCCCACCCGCACATCAGCATCCGGCACCGCCCGCCGGGTCACCTCCACCATGCCGGGCTCGGCGTCGACGGCGTGAACGGCCGCAGCCCCGCGCGCGAGCGCCGCCGCACTCACGGTCCCGCTGCCGCAGCCCACATCGAGGACGCGGGCACCGGGTGGGACCCGGGCGGCGTCGAGGAGGGCGGGGACGGGGTGCGCGCAGAGTTGGGCGTAGGTGCGGGCGTATGCGGGGGCGCGGCCGGACCAGATGCGCCGTTCGGCGTCGTCGAAGGGGGTGGGGGTGTTCGTGGCTCGGGGCCCGCCGGAGGGGGTGGAAGTACCCGTCACGGCACGATCCCCTTCGGTTCGAGACCGGCGAAGTCCTCGTGGAGGGCGTCGAGGTGACGGCCCGTCGGATGACCTTCCGGGTCCAGCTCCGCCAGCCGCCAGCGCGGGAGCTGGTCCTCCACCTCGGTGGGCAGCGACCCGTCCGCCGGGTCGGCGAGGGCGTACAGCACCCCGAACACGGCCTCCCGGGCCACCTCGCGGGCCAGGTCGCCGAGGTCTTCAGGGGTGAGCCCGGCGGCGAGGGCACGGTCGACGGCTCCGGCGGCCACGCCGTCGCTGCGGTAGGCAGCCACCCAGCGGGGCGCCTCCGCGGTCCAGGCGTCGACGTCCTGCCACACCGTCCGCAGGAACCGGTAGCGCGCGAGCTGCGGCAGCCCCTCCTCGGCCTCGGATTCGGCCCAGTCCGCCGCGTCGTCGCCGTCCGCTCCCAGGGCGCGGAAGAGGGCGGTGAGCCTGTCGAGTTCGGCCATTCCAGTCATGGGGAGGGAGGCTACCGGCCGTGGGCGGGAGTGGGTCGTGAGTGGTCCGGAGCGGTGGGGTGCGGGTGGACCGATGAGTTTCTGCGGGTCGCGCGGTCAGTACGTCCGTAAGAGTTGGTGCCCATGCGAGGCACCCGCACCGAATGCCCGCACGAGATACCCAGGAGCCCCTGATGCGCACTCTGATCAGCACCGCCTTCGTTTCGCTCGACGGCGTCATGGAGGCCCCGGGCGGGGAGCCCGGCTACCGGAACACGGGGTGGACCTTCAAGGACGTGGAGTTCCTCCCGGAGGCGTACGAGATCAAGGGCCGGGAGCAGGAGGAGGCCACCGCGCTGATGCTGGGCCGGACCAGCTACGAGGCGTTCAGCGGGGTGTGGCCGGGGATGGAGGAGTTCGCCGAGTACAAGGTGATGCCGAAGTACGTCGTCTCCACCACGATCGAGGAGGACGACCTGGTGTCGGACTGGGGCGACACGACGATCCTGCGCTCCCCGGCCGAGGTCGCCGCCCTGAAGGAGACCGAGGGCGGCCCGATCATCATCCACGGCAGCGCCACCCTGAACCACAGCCTGTCGGACGCCGGCCTGATCGACCGGTACCACCTGCTCGTCTTCCCGCTCCTGCTGGGCGCGGGCAAGCGGCTGTTCAGCACGACGGACAAGGACACCCAGAAGCTGAGGCTGATCGAGCACGAGGCGTACGCGAACGGCATCCAGAAGAACGTGTTCGACGTCGTCCGGTGACCTACGGTCCCCTCCTGATCGTGCCGTACGCCCTCGGCAGCTCCTGGGGAAGCCGACCGTGAGTGAGGTGTCGAGGTAGTTCCGCACTGCCTCGAACAACCCACACAGGTCACTCAGTCCAGATCCTCCAAGGCCTCCGCTATACAAGAACGCGCCGCAGGCCCACGCGCGGCTCCTTGTGACAGCCGCTCAAAGGCTCGGGCGTACAGCTCGATCTGACTGGGCTGCGTAAGAGTGGTCGCCGAGTCCAGCGTGTCCGCGTGCACCCTGGTGTCGTCGAAGATCGTGAAAGTCGGCATCGCCCACACAGGCCGTTGCGCCGAGAACGGGACGATACCCACGGCGACGTTCTGGAGATCCATGACGCCGAGCAAGTGGCCAAGCTGTGCTGCCATGGTCTCGGCGCTGCACAGCCGGTACCGCAACACCGACTCTTCCAATACGAACGAGAACCGGCGTGCGCCGTTGCTCAAAACCGCGTTGCGCTTGATCCGGGCCGCCACGGCATCACTCACGTCGTCCGGGGTCCCCCGGAAGTCTGCGATGGACGACAGCAGAGCGGCGGCGTATCCGGGCGTCTGGAGGAATCCGGGGATCACATCGGAGACGTATACCCGGAATATCTTTGTCTGTTGGTAAAGGTCTCCCGTGGACTCCTGCAAACGACGGAGACCGCCCCGCTGGAGTTGCTTCCATTGCACATGAGCATCAGCGGACTGCCTGTTTTCCGCGATCAGGTCGAGGGCTCGGTCCTCGGCGTCACAGGCTCGGCACCATGCTTTGATGTCCGCGTCGGAAGGAGGGGTCTTGGCATTCTCGATCCGGGATGACTTCGACTCCGACCAACGGCACCTGACGGCCAGCTCCCGCCCGCTGATTCCCGCATCCTTCCGGATCTCGCGCAGACGACCGGCGATTTCTTCACGGGCTTTCTGCACACGTGAAGATGGGTGTGGGGGCATGGAGCTGGCTTTCGTCAGATCTTGTACAGGTGGTGCGGGATCGCTCGTTCCCAGACCGCTTCGAAGGCAGCAGAGCACAGCTTCACGGCCTCCGGGTCAGCCGTGATCTCATCCTCGACCACGGCTCCGTCACCGGAGAAGTGGTGGACACGGAGCAATGCGCCATCGAACAGCCAGAAATCATTTCCCGGCATGGGAACACTCGTAGCCCGTCGTCGTGGCAGCCACCGGACCTCTTCGCCCGCTGTGATGTTGGCGCGGGTAACGTAGTGCTCCCAACGAATGTATTCCGATACGGGTTCGGAGATCACCCTCGCCCGGCGGATCGTCACTCCTCTGGCCACGGTGTCCGTGATCAACTGGTCATAGGAATGCCACCAGGATTCGCGGTCCTCCCAATTGATCCGCTCGCCGCGCTTCCATGCCTCGAACCGGTCCGTCGGAGCGTAGGAGTCGCGCAGCTCCAGATGGATGGCGGACCGCTCGCACCGGCCAAGCAGCTCAGCGAAGCTGGGCACGCTCGACGGCATCGCACGCCTCCCTGATCATCGGAATCATCCGGGCCGGAATCCTGACGATGGCTTCGCTGTCGGGCACCGGACCGTTCGCAGGACTGCTCACCTCGCACTCCGTCCGAGTCTCGCGGCTCGGCTTCCACCCCTGCAACAGGATCTCCTGCGCTTCCGCGTCCGCCCACACCGTGGGGCAGTGGTCCCGGTCGGTGTTGGGGTCGATTCCCACGAACTCTACGGCCATGGCCGGCTCCCTGGTCTAGGTGCTTGCTCGGGCTTGCAGCAGCTTGGCCGAACTGGGGATACAGCGTCAATACCGCTATGAGCCAGATCAATTGACGTGCAAGTCGATGCAAGCTTGTGGAGGCCGGCAGCGGTCCCTCCTTAGGTTCGTTACGTCGAGAACGTGTGAGCCGGGAAGGTCGGTACGGCGATGGCAGCGGCAAAATCAGGCAGCGAGACGTGGGAGTACGTGACCTACGCACCTAAGGGTCACCGATGCTCCGCTTGCCTGGAGCCGGTCAGACCCCTCGACCCGGTGCGCCGGGGAATCGTCGAGCACCCGTCCGGACCACCCGTGGCGGTCTATCGGCACACCGGCAAGTGCCCGGAACAGTCGAGTTGACGGCTGAGGCCATGAGGGCTCCTACGCCCGACAGAACTCCCACCTCTTACGGGGGCGGGTAAGTAAAGGATCAACCGTTCTGCATTCCAGGAAGGTGAACCATGCCCAAGGACGACCTGTACACCCTCCCTATCGGGAAGGCGACGTTCTCGAAGGCGTGCGGCGGCAGCACGCACCCGGACGGCGAGTCGTGCGTGATGCTCGCCCAGATCGGCCCCGACGCGTGGGCCATGGGTGACAGCAAGCGGCCGGACGCGGAGCCGCTGCGCTTCACCACGGCGGAGCTGGACGCGGCGGGCATCGATCCCGCGCGGTTCGACCTCTCCGCCTGATCTCCGGGCACGACCTGACTGACGGCCCCGCCCGCACGCCGACGGGCGGGGCCGTCAGCATTCCCGAAACGGAGCGGCAGTGCACCACCACGGTTACGCATGGGTCGGAGAGAAGAGGGCGTTCGACAACGAGAGCATCCGGCGACCGCCGCCGGAGCACGCCCCGCCCGTGGGAATCGAGGAAGCGTTGAGGGAGCGGTACCGCAATGCGGTGGCCGACTTCCCGGCAACGGGCGTTCCTCCGATTCAGACAGCTCACTGGCTCAGGAAACCGGCCTCAATGGTGCGGGGCACATGGGAGGAGCCGAAGGAGGCCGGGGATTGGCTCGGCCTCCAGCTGGCCGAGTTCGCGAACCGGTTCGCATCGGAAGCGGATCGGGAAGTGACGCGGCTGGCCCTTCTGGTGCAGGCTGCTGTGGAACGGCTGGCCTGGGGTGGAGACGTGTCCCTGGGGCACTACCTGAACGGAACCGTCTTCCATTCGGTCGCCCTGGTGACCTGTTCCCCGAATCGTTCCAGTCCCGAACTGCCCTGCCCGCTGGAGTAGTCGAAGCGGCGGCGGACGACCCCACCGAGCATGCCGCAGCCGTCTGACCTGTACGAACAGTGAGGCCCCCGGCATCGAGCCGGGGGCCTCGCTGCTCGCGCAGGTCAGAAGTTACGGAAGGTTCCTGGCCATCACGATCCGCTGGACCTGGTTCGTGCCCTCGTAGATCTGGGTGATCTTGGCGTCGCGCATCATCCGCTCCACCGGGTAGTCCCGCGTGTAGCCGTAGCCGCCGAGGAGCTGGACCGCGTCCGTGGTGACCTCCATGGCGACGTCGGAGGCGAAGCACTTGGCCGCGGCGCCGAAGAAGGTGAGGTCGCCGTCGACGCGCTCGGACTTGGCGGCGGCCGCGTAGGTGAGCTGGCGGGCCGCCTCCAGCTTCATCGCCATGTCGGCCAGCATGAACTGGATGCCCTGGAAGTCCGCGATCGGCTTGCCGAACTGCTTGCGCTCCTGGACGTATCCCTTGGCGTAGTCCAGCGCGCCCTGGGCGATGCCGAGGGCCTGGGCCGCGATCGTGATGCGGGTGTGGTCCAGGGTCTTCATCGCCGTGGCGAAGCCCGTACCCTCCTCGCCGATCATGCGGTCCGCGGGGATACGGACGTTGTCGAGGTAGACCTCACGGGTCGGGGAGCCCTTGATGCCGAGCTTCTTCTCCGGGGCGCCGAAGGAGACTCCCTCGTCGGACTTCTCCACGACGAACGCCGAGATGCCCTTGGAGCGCTTGGTGGGGTCGGTGACCGCCATGACCGTGTAGTACTCGGAGACGCCCGCGTTGGTGATCCAGCGCTTCACGCCGTTGAGCACCCAGAAGTCGCCGTCGCGCACGGCCTTCGTCTTCATGCCCGCCGCGTCCGAGCCCGCGTCCGGCTCGGAGAGCGCGTACGAGAACATCGCGTCGCCCTTGGCCAGCGGGCCCAGGTACTTGCGCTTCAGTTCCTCGGAGCCGGAGAGGATCACCGGGAGCGAGCCGAGCTTGTTGACGGCCGGGATCAGGGAGGAGGAGGCGCAGGCTCGGGCCACCTCCTCGATCACGATGACCGTGGCGAGCGCGTCGGCGCCGGCGCCGCCGTACTCCTCCGGGACGTGGACGGCGTGCAGGTCCGAGGCGACCAGGGCGTCCAGCGCCTCCTGCGGGAAGCGGCTCTCCTCGTCCACCGCGGCGGCGAAGGGGGCGATCTTCGTCTCGGCGAGCGAACGGATGGTCTCCCGGAGCATGTCGTGCTCCTCGGCCGGACGGTACAGGTCGAAATCGGTCGAACCCGCCAAGACGCTCACTCCCCAGATGCTAACTACCGTTAAGTAACTCAATTTTAGTGCGGAAGGGCTGGGAGGGCATACGCGCGTGCCACGTGAGCTTGATGACAGGGGTCGGGCAGAACGGACAGACAGTTGCTTGTCGGGCGGCGAAATCCGGGGTTCCCCGCCGCGACTATGCTCGGTTCGCACGTCTTTCCGTACCTTCCAGGAGCACCCATGGCCCTCAGGATCACTGTGATCGGCACCGGCTATCTCGGCGCCACCCATGCCGCGGCCATGGCCGAGCTGGGGTTCGAGGTCCTCGGGCTCGACGTCGTACCGGAGAAGGTCGAGCTGCTCTCCAGCGGGCGCGTGCCGATGTATGAGCCGGGGTTGGAGGACATGCTCCAGCGGCATGTCGCCGGGATCGCGGGCTCCACCGGGCGGCTGCGCTTCACCACCTCCTGGGAGGAGGTCGGGGAGTTCGGGGACGTGCACTTCGTCTGTGTGAACACCCCGCAGAAGCACGGCGAGTACGCGTGTGACATGAGCTATGTGGACAGCGCCTTCGAGTCGCTGGCCCCGCATCTGACCCGGCCCGTCCTGGTCGTCGGCAAGTCGACCGTCCCCGTCGGCTCCGCCGGGCGCCTCGCCGCCCGCCTCGCGGAGCTGGCCCCGGTCGGCGCGGCCGCCGAGCTGGCCTGGAACCCGGAGTTCCTGCGTGAGGGCTTCGCCGTCGACGACACCCTGCACCCCGACCGGATCGTCGTCGGCGTGGAGAGCGAGCGGGCCGAGAAGCTGCTGCGCGAGGTGTACGCCGTGCCGGTGGCGGAGGGGTCCCCCTTTGTTGTCACCGACTTCCCCACCGCCGAGCTCGTGAAGACCTCCGCCAACTCCTTCCTCGCCACCAAGATCTCCTTCATCAACGCCATGGCCGAGGTCTGCGAGGCCGCCGACGGGGACGTCGTGAAGCTCGCCGAGGCCATCGGGCACGACGACCGCATCGGGAAGAAGTTCCTCCGGGCCGGGATCGGCTTCGGCGGCGGCTGCCTGCCCAAGGACATCCGGGCCTTCATGGCGCGCGCCGGGGAGCTCGGCGCGGACCAGGCCCTCACCTTCCTCCGCGAGGTCGACTCCATCAACATGCGCCGCCGCGGCCACATGGTCGAGCTGGCCCGGGAGGCCGTCGGCGGCGGCTCGTTCCTCGGCACCCGGGTGGGCGTCCTGGGCGCCGCGTTCAAGCCGGACTCCGACGACGTACGCGACTCCCCCGCCCTCAACGTGGCCGGGCAGATCCACCTCCAGGGCGGTCAGGTGACCGTCTTCGACCCGAAGGGGATGGACAACGCCCGGCGGCTCTTCCCGACGCTCGGTTACGCCGACTCCGCGCTGGAGGCCGTGCGCGGCGCGGACGTGGTGCTGCACCTGACGGAGTGGCGCGAGTTCCGCGAGCTGGACCCGGCGGAGCTGGGCGAGGCCGTGTCCCGCCGGATCATCCTGGACGGGCGCAACGCGCTGGACAGTGCGGTGTGGCGCGAGGCGGGGTGGACGTACCGGGCGATGGGGCGGCCGAAGGCCTGAGCCGCTGCCGTACGCAAGGGGGCTCAAGGTCTGATTTGTGGACAGGCTGAGGGTATGGACCACTCGTACGGCTCCGATCCCGCCCCCGTGACCCGCTCCCCCGGCTGGATCACCCCCCCCTCACCCACGACCTCGTACGCGGCGCCCTCGATCTGGAGCGCACCGCGCGCGGCGGCCTCCTCCCGCACCGGCTGCCCGCCCGGGCCCGCGCCCAGTCCGGCGGCGACGAACAGGTGGCGCAGGCCGAGTCCCAGCCCTCCGGGGTGCGGCTGGTCTTCCGTACCCGGGCCACCGCCGTCGAGCTGGACGTCCACCGCACGGTCCTGGGCTACCGGGGCGTCCCGCCCCGCCCGGACGGTGCGTACGACCTGTACGTCGACGGGGAGCCGGCCGGGCGGTCCACCGCGAGCGGGGGCGATCTGGTGCTGGCCGATCTGGCGGACGGGTCGCGGGAGACCGTTCCCGGGCCCGTCGGCAGCGTCCGGTTCGACGGGCTGGCCGGGCGGGAGAAGGCCGTCGAGATCTGGCTGCCGTACACCGAGACCACCGAGCTGATCCGGCTGCGCACCGACGCCCCCGTCACGGCCGTGGCGCCGGGCGGGCGGCGGGTGTGGCTGCACCACGGCAGTTCGATCAGCCAGGGGTCCGCCGCCGACAGCTCCGCCACCGCCTGGCCCGCCCTGGCCGCCGCGAGAGGAGGCGTGGAGCTGGTCAACCTCGGGCTGGGCGGCAGCGCGCTGCTCGATCCGTTCACCGCGCGCGCCCTGCGGGACACCCCGGCCGACCTGATCAGCGTCAAGATCGGCATCAATATCGTCAACCGCGATCTGATGCGGCTGCGCGCCTTCGGGCCCGCCGTGCACGGGTTCCTCGACACCGTCCGCGAGGGGCACCCCGGCACGCCGCTGCTGGTCGTCTCGCCCGTCCTCTGCCCCATGCAGGAGGAGACTCCGGGGCCCGCCGCCCCGGACTTCCGCGACGGGAAGGTGGAGTTCCAGGCCCTGGGCGACCCGGCGGAGGTGGCTCTCGGGAAGCTGAACCTGCGGGTCGTACGGGAGGAGCTGGCCCGGATCGTGGAGGAGCGGGCGGCGGAGGACCCGCGGCTGTCCTACCTGGACGGGCGCGAACTGTACGGCGAGGCCGACGCCGTCGAGCTGCCGCTGCCGGACGGGCTCCACCCGGGCCCTGCCGCCCACCGCCGCATGGGCGAGCGCTTCGGGGCGTTCGCCTTCGGGGCGGGGGGACCGTTCGCGGGGGCGGCGGGCGGCTCGTAGGGCCTGCGCCCTGCCTCCTGCTGTACGCGCCTGGGCCGGCCACCGGTGGAGCGGGGGCCGGCCCAGGAGTGCCGCCCGGCGTCGGCCGGGGTGATGCGCGGTTCGGTTACCGATGCCGGGGGGTGATACGCGGTTCGGTTACCGATGCCAGGGGTGATACGCGGTTCAGTTGCCGATGCCGGAGCTGCCCACGCCCGTGTTGCCGATGCCGGAGCTGCCGATGCCCGAGTTGCCGTGGCCGTGGCTGCCGATGCCGGTGTTGCCGATACCTGCGTTGCCCCAACCCCAGTTGCCCAGGCCCGCGTTGCCGACGCCGCCGTTGAAGCCGCCCGCGTTGCCGACGCCCACGTTGTGGATGCCCGCGTTGCCCAGGCCCCAGTTGCCGATGCCCGCGTTGCCGGCGCCGCCGTTGAAGGCGCCCGCGCTCCCGACGCCCGAGTTCCCGATGCCCGAGCTGCCGACGCTGTCGGCCGCGGCCACGCCCGCGCCGCCGAGGGTGAGCACCGCCGCGGCACCGAGCGCGGTCGTGACACGGAGAAGATTCGTGCGCATCGTTGCGTACCTCCTGTTAGGGATTCCTTGAGGGGATTCCTGCCAGCTATCCCTAACATGAGGTCGCGTCAGATACGGGGATGATTGCCCGAATTCACCGTGTCGCCAGAAGTACTACGAAAAGTCCCGCAGGGCCCGGCGCGGTGCCTACCGCAGTCGGCGCCCGTCCAGCTCCTCGATCGTCGCGTGGGACGGGCCGCGCGTGCTCTGCTCGTCGCGGGCCACGGCTTCCGCGTCGCGCAGCACCCGTACCGCGTTCTGCCAGGTCAGCTTGGCGAGGTCGCCCTCCGACCAGTTGCGCCGCAGGAGCTCCGCGATCAGGTTCGGGTAGCCGGAGACGTCCTCCAGGCCGTACGGGGTGAACGCCGTGCCGTCGTAGTCGCCGCCGATGCCGATGTGGTCGACGCCCGCGACCTCGCGCATGTGGTCCAGGTGGTCCGCGATGGTCGCCACCGTGGCCTGGGGGCGGGGGTGGGCCGCCTCGAAGTCCTCGTGGATGCGCATCGCCTGCGGGGTGGTGTCCAGGTGGTGCAGGCCGTGCTCGCGCATGTTGCGGTCGGCGGCCAGGGTCCAGGCGACGGCGGCGGGCAGCACGAACTTCGGGACGAAGGTCGCCATCGCGACGCCGCCGTTGGCCGGGAGCGCGGCCAGCACGTCATCGGGGATGTTGCGCGGGTGGTCGCAGACGGCCCGGGCCGAGGAGTGCGAGAAGATCACCGGCGCGGTGCTGGTGGCGAGCGCGTCGCGCATGACGCCGTCCGCCACGTGGCTGAGGTCGACCAGCATGCCGATGCGGTTCATCTCGCGGACGACCTCGTGGCCGAAGGCGGAGAGGCCGCCGAGGCGGCGCAGGTCGGTGGCGCTGTCGGCCCAGTCGATGTTGTCGTTGTGGGTGAGCGTCATATAGCGGACGCCCAGGGTGTGCAGGGCGCGCAGGGTGCCCAGCGAGTTGTTGATGGAGTGGCCGCCCTCGGCGCCCATCAGGGAGGCGATGCGCCCCTCGGCGCGCGCCTTCTCCAGGTCGTCGGCGGTGAGCGCGCGCCGCAGGTGGGTGGGGTAGCGGGCGATCAGCTCGGCGACGATGTCGATCTGCTCCAGCGTGGCGCTGACCGCCGCGTCGCCGGTCAGGTCGGTGCGCACGTACACCGACCAGAACTGGCCGCCGACCCCGCCCGCCCGCAGCCGGGCCAGGTCGGTGTGGAGCAGGCCGCGCTGGTCGGCGGCGATGTCCCGGGCGTCCAGGTCGTAGCCGACCTGCTCGCGCAGGGCCCAGGGGAGGTCGTTGTGGCCGTCCACGACGGGGTGGACGGCGAGCAGCTCGCGGGCGCGGGCGAGGTGGTCCATGGAGGCCGCTCCCTACTTTCCGAAGCCGAAGGAGTCGGAGCCCTGGACCTTGGCCCGCAGGCGCTTGCCCTTCTCCGTGGCCTGGGCGTTCAGCTCCGAGAGGAACTCGCCCATCCGGTCCTGGAGCGCGGGGTCGTGCGCGGCGAGGATACGGGCGGCGAGCAGGCCCGCGTTGCGCGCGCCGCCGACCGAGACGGTGGCGACGGGCACCCCGGCGGGCATCTGGACGATGGAGAGCAGGCTGTCCATGCCGTCCAGATACTTCAGGGGCACCGGGACGCCGATGACCGGCAGCGGGGTGACCGAGGCCAGCATCCCGGGCAGGTGGGCGGCCCCGCCCGCGCCCGCGACGATCGCCCGCAGACCGCGGCCCGCCGCCTCCTCGCCGTACGCGATCATCTCGCGCGGCATGCGGTGGGCGGAGACGACGTCGACCTCGTACGGGATCTCGAACTCGTCGAGCGCCTTGGCCGCGGCCTCCATGACGGGCCAGTCGGAGTCCGAGCCCATCACGATGCCGACGAGGGGGGCGGCCGGTGCGGAGGGGGAAGTCATTCGGTGATCGTTCCTCGCAGATAGTCGGCCGCGTGCCGGGCGCGCTCCCGCACGTCCGCCAGATCGTCGCCGTAGGTGTTGACGTGGCCGACCTTGCGGCCGGGCTTCACGTCCTTGCCGTACATGTGGATCTTGAGCTGCGGGTCGCGGGCCATGCAGTGCAGGTACGCCTGGTACATGTCCGGGTAGTCACCGCCCAGGACGTTGCACATGACCGTCCAGGGCGCGCGCGGGCGCGGGTCGCCGAGGGGGAGGTCGAGGACCGCCCGTACGTGGTTGGCGAACTGGGAGGTGATCGCGCCGTCCTGGGTCCAGTGGCCCGAGTTGTGGGGGCGCATGGCCAGCTCGTTGACGAGAATGCGGCCGTCGCGGGTCTCGAACAGCTCCACCGCGAGGTGGCCGACGACGTCCAGCTCGGCGGCGATGCGGAGCGCGAGCTGCTGGGCCTCGCCCGCCAGCTCCTCGGGCAGGTCCGGGGCGGGGGCGATCACCGTGTCGCAGACCCCGTCGACCTGGATCGACTCGACGACCGGGTAGGCGACGGCCTGGCCGTGCGGCGAGCGGACGATGTTGGCCGCCAGCTCCCGTACGAAGTCGACCTTCTCCTCCGCGAGGACCGGGACCCCGGCGCGGAACGGATCGGCCGCGTCCGCCTCGGAGCGGACCACCCACACGCCCTTGCCGTCGTACCCGCCGCGCACGGTCTTGAGGATGACGGGGAAGCCCCCGGCCTCCTCGGCGAACGCGGCGGCGTCGGCCGGGTCGCTCACGATGCGGTTACGGGGGCAGGGGGCCCCGATCTCCGTGAGCTTGGCGCGCATCACCCCCTTGTCCTGCGCGTGCACCAGGGCATCGGGGCCGGGGCGCACGGGGATGCCGTCCGCCTCCAGGGCCCGCAGGTGCTCGGTGGGCACGTGCTCGTGGTCGAAGGTGATCACGTCGCAGCCGCGCGCGAAGGCGCGCAGCGTGTCCAGGTCGCGATAGTCGCCGATGACGACCTCGCTGACCACCTGGGCCGCCGAGTCCTGGGGCGTGTCACTGAGGAGCTTGAATTTCAGGCCGAGGGGGATACCCGCCTCGTGGGTCATACGGGCGAGCTGACCGCCGCCGACCATGCCGACTACCGGGAACGTCACGACTCCAGGGTATCCGGCGCGCCGGGGCGCCTCCGACGCCGTCCGGGTGCTACCCCGGCGGGCTCCCCGGCATCACACGGGCATCACACGGAAGGGCTGGTTAGCATGTCCGGGTTGACGAAACTCCGTCGACGCCATCGAACGGACGGACTGAGCGATCACCATGAGCGAACGGGGCGCACTGCGGACCCGGCTTGATCTGCTGGCCCGGGAGGTCGCCAAGTTCGGCGCGGTCGGCGGGGCCGGCCTGCTGGTCAACATCGCGGTCTTCAACCTGCTCCGGCACACCACGGACCTTCCGGTGGTCCGGGCGAGCCTGCTGGCGACCTTCGTCGCCATCCTCTTCAACTACGTGGGCTACCGCTACTGGACCTACCGGGAGCGCGACAAGACCGGCCGGACCCGCGAGCTGACGCTCTTCCTGCTGTTCAGCGCGGCGGGCGCGGTGATCGAGACGGGCGTGCTGTACCTGGCCACGTACGGCTTCGGCTGGAACACCCCGGTCCAGAGCAACATCTTCAAGATCCTCGGCATCGGGATCGCCACGCTCTTCCGCTTCTGGTCCTACCGGACCTGGGTCTTCAAGACCCTGCCCCCCAAGGAGGCCGTGCCCCCCGCGGAACGGTTTCTGGAGCAGCGGCGGCCGTCGGAGACCGTAGAGCCCGATCCCGTACGGAACTGAGGCCCCGATCCCGTACGGAACCGGGGGTCCCGATCCCGTACGGAACTGATTCCTCCGGCTCCTCCCGCGCTCAGCGCACCGGGCGTTCCGGGTCCTTGCGGTCGAGCTGGGTCCGGCTGAGGAAGAGCGCGAAGACCGCCGGGTGCTGCTGGAGCAGTTCCAGCCGGCCGCCGTCCGCCTCCGCGAGGTCCCGGGCGACGGCGAGGCCGATGCCGGTGGAGTTGCGGCCGCTGATCGTCCGCTCGAAGATCCGCGCCCCGAGTTCGGCGGGGACGCCGGGGCCCTCGTCGGTGACCTCGATGACCACCTGGTTGCCGGTGACGCGGGTGCGCAGGGCGACGGTGCCGCCGCCGTGCATCAGCGAGTTCTCGATCAGCGCTGCCAGCACCTGGGCGACCGCGCCCGGGGTACCGACCGCCCGCAGACCGTGCTTCCCGGAGCAGACCAGCGCGCGGCCCGTGGAGCGGTAGGCGGGGCGCCACTCCTCGATCTGCTGCTTGATGACCTCGTCCAGGTCGAAGACGACGGCGGAGCCGGTACGCGGGTCCCGGGAGTTGGTCAGCAGCCGCTCGACGACGTCGGTGAGGCGCTCGACCTGGGTCAGCGCGATGTTCGCCTCCTCCTTCACCGTCTCCGGGTCGTCGGTCACCGAGATCTCCTCGATCCGCATGGAGAGCGCGGTCAGCGGCGTACGCAACTGGTGCGAGGCGTCCGCCGCGAGCCGCCGCTCGGCGGTCAGCATCCGGGCGATCCGCTCGGCCGAGGAGTCCAGGACGTCGGCGACCCGGTCCAGCTCGGGCACCCCGTACCGCTTGTGGCGCGGGCGGGGGTCGCCGGAGCCGAGGCGTTCGGCGGTCTCGGCGAGGTCGGTGAGCGGGGAGGCGAGCCGGTTGGCCTGGCGTACGGCGAGGAGTACGGCGGAGACGATCGCGAGCAGCGCCACCGCGCCGATGATCAGGAGGGTGCGCAGCACCTCGCGGGTGACGGCCGAGCGGGACTCCTCGACGGTGACCTTGGCGCCCCCTTCGCCGGTCTCGACGGCCCGCAGGACGCTGCCCTCGGGGCGCTCGCCGACGATGATGGGCTCCCGGCCGGAGATCTCGATCAGGGCGAACCGCTTGGGGTCGATCTGCTCGGACAGCACGTCCGGGTTGACCCGCTCGTCACCCAGCAGCCGCCCCTCCACCACGCTGATCAGCCGCAGCGCCTCGGATTCGACGCTCTCCTGGGCGCTGCTGCTGATGGTGCGCGTCTCGACGATGACGAGCGAGACGCCGAAGACGGAGATGACGACGAGGACCACGGCGAGCGTGGAGTTGATCAGCCGGCGGCGCATGGCAGCCGGTTGTGTCGGCGTACATCGTCAAGGTGCATGGGTGCTTCGTACGTCAGCTCTTCTCGAACCGGAAGCCGACGCCCCGGACCGTGGCGATGTAGCGGGGGTTGGCGGCGTCGTCGCCCAGCTTCTTGCGGAGCCAGGAGATGTGCATGTCCAGCGTCTTGGTGGAGGACCACCAGGTGGTGTCCCAGACCTCGCGCATCAGCTGGTCGCGGGTGACGACCCGGCCCGCGTCCCGGACCAGGACCCGGAGCAGGTCGAACTCCTTGGCGGTGAGCTGGAGTTCCTCCTCGCCCATCCAGGCCCGGTGCGACTCGACGTCGATCCGGACGCCGTGGGTCGCGGGCTGCGCGACGGGCTCGGCGGCGCCGCGGCGGAGCAGGGCGCGGACCCGGGCGAGGAGCTCGGCGAGGCGGAAGGGCTTGGTGACGTAGTCGTCGGCCCCGGCGTCCAGGCCGACCACGGTGTCGACCTCGTCGGCGCGGGCCGTCAGCACGAGGATCGGCACGGTGTGGCCGTCGGCACGCAGTCGGCGGGCGACTTCGAGGCCGTCCATCCCGGGCAGCCCCAGATCGAGGACCACGAGATCGATCCCGCCCTGGAGTCCGGCGTCGAGCGCCGACGGGCCGTCCTGGCGGACCTCGACCTCGTAACCCTCCCGACGCAGTGCGCGGGCCAGTGGCTCCGAGATGGATGCGTCGTCCTCGGCGAGCAGTACACGGGTCATGGACTGATGGTAGTCCGGCCGGGGCGTCCGGAGTGAGGTCCTCGTCAGCGCCTGCGGCTCAGCGCCTCAAAGCGGATAGTGACCTTTGAATATGGGAGCCTGGTTCCATCATCACCTGTGATCCATGTCTCAAGTCCTTTCATATCCCGCTGTGTCGTGTCGTATGGTGTCCCGACGCCTGATGCACTACGCAAGGACCTTTGGGCCGCCATGAGCGCCAAGGGTCTCTTCTGTGTGCTGGACCGGTTCACGCCGGCCCGTATCGAGTGAATGACCTGTGAGCCGGGCCCGGAGCGTGGAGGACACGTGCCGGGTGTGGATCCCGACGCGGTTCTTCCCCGCCCCGCCGCCGCACGCTCCCATCCGGAGCCCGGCCCCGGGGCACGTCCCCTCAGGCGTGGGGATGGGGCGTGGCCGCGCCGGTGCCGGCTGCCCCCCACCGGGCGCGTACCGCTCACGAGGCGAGCGCGTCCCGACCAGCAAGGATCGATCATGGCGTCCAGCCTGACGAAGGACTCGGCCGGTTCCGGCGAGAAGACCTTCTTCGGCCACCCTCGCGGCCTGGCCACTCTCTTCATGACGGAGATGTGGGAGCGCTTCAGCTATTACGGCATGAGGGCACTGCTCCCGCTCTACCTGATCGCGCCCAACGGGCTCGACATGAACCCCGCCACGGCGACCGCGATCTACTCGGTCTACCTGTCGCTGGTGTACCTGCTCGCGATGCCCGGCGGCTGGTTCGGCGACCGGGTCTGGGGCCCGCGCAAGACCGTCGCCATCGCCGGCGGGGTCATCATGCTGGGGCACCTGACCCTGGCTCTGCCCTCCGAGGGCACGTTCTTCGCCGGCCTGGGCCTCGTGGCCATAGGTTCCGGTCTGCTGAAGTCCAACATCTCGACGATGGTCGGCCACCTCTACGACGGCCCGCAGGACCCGCGCCGCGACGGTGGCTTCACCATCTTCTACATGGGCATCAACATGGGTGCCTTCGCGGCGCCCCTGGTGATCGGCACCGTCGGTGAGCGGTGGAGCTGGCACTTCGGGTTCGCCCTCGCCGCGGTCGGCATGGGCCTCGGTGTGCTGCAGTTCCTGCTCGGCACCCGCCACCTGAGCGAGCGCAGCCTCGTCGTCCCGAAGCCGCTCTCCAAGGACGAGCGCGCCTCGACCCTGCGCAAGTCGATGATCTGGCTCGGCATCGCGGCCGTGTTCTACACCGGTACGGTCGTCACCGGCGTCTACACGCTGAACTGGCTGCTGGTCCCGATCACCATCGCCGGTCTCGTCATTCCGGTGATGGTCCTGACGCGCATCAAGCGCGACAAGGAGCTCAGCGAGGCCGAGCAGTCGAAGATGTCCGGTTACATCTGGTTCTTCGTGGCCGCCGCGATCTTCTGGATGATCTACGACCAGGGCGGCTCGACGCTCTCGATCTTCGCCACGACCTCGGCCGAGAACAGCGTCTTCGGCTGGGGCTTCCCGGTCTCCTGGTACCAGTCGATCAACCCGGTCCTGATCATGGCGCTCGCACCGGTCTTCGCCGCCTTCTGGCTGGCGCTGAACCGGCGGGGCAAGGAGCCGAGCACGATCGTGAAGTTCAGCTCCAGTCTGGTGCTGGTCGGTGCGTCGTTCTTCGTCTTCCTGATGCCGCTGACCATCGCGGGTGACGGCCACAAGGCCGCCGCGATGTGGCTGGTCGCGATCTACTTCATCCAGACCCTGGCCGAGCTGACGCTCTCCCCGGTCGGCCTCTCGGTCACCACGAAGATGGCCCCGGCGAAGTACGCGAGCCAGATGATGGGTGTCTGGTTCCTCGCCGTCACCGCGGGCGACTGCACCACGGGCCTGCTGTCGCTGGCCGGTGTGGAGCTCAACGGCACCGGGGTGGTCGCCATGGAGGCGACGCTCGCCGTGGTCGCCGGTGTCGCGATCTTCATGTACCGCAGCAAGGTCAAGAAGCTCATGGGCGACGTCCACTGATCCCGTACGCCCTGTAGCGACACGTGAAAGGGCCGCCGTACCGAATTCCGGTGCGGCGGCCCTTTCGCGTGTACGGCTCAGCGCGTACCGCGCAGCCTTCGCCACGGGGTGAACGTGAACACCGCGCCGCCCAGCAGGATCGCCGTGCCCGCGACCAGGCCGAGCGCGCGCAGGGCGCCGTCGCCCTCGGCCCCGGTGGCCGCCAGGCCGCCGCCGGAGTCCGTGCCGCCGCCGGACGCCGCCGCGCCGCCTCCGCCGGAGCCGGCCGTTCCGCCTGAGCCGCCGCCGCTGGAGCCCGTGCCGCCGGATGCGCCGCCCGGCTGGGCCGAGGTGTCCAGCTCCAGGGAGACGCCGACATCGGCGGGCGGGGTGCAGGTCGTCGTCGTACCGGCGGCCATCACCGTCAGGACACCCGGGCTGAGCGTGGACGTGCCGCTCGCGCCGGGTTTGTACGTGCCGGTGAGGTCCGGGATCTCGATCGGGGCGCCGGTCTTGATGACCTCTTTGTTCAGCGGCCCCTCGACCGTGACCGTGCCCGTGTCGGCCCCGCCCAGCTTGACCTCCATGGACGGTTTGACCTGGTCGGCCGGGATGTCGATCGGGCTGTCCATGACGGACTTGCTGAACTTCACGGTCAGGTCGTAGGCGCCGCCGTTCTTCTTGGCGCTGATACGGACCGGGGAGGTGGCGTTCTTGTCGCCGATGGGGGTCTTGCAGGCATAGGCGACGGAGACCTCCTTGCCGGGGAAGTCGGTCTGGCCGCCGGAGCCTCCGGAACTGCCGGAGCTGCCGGAACTGCCGCCTGTGGTGGTGCCTCCGGTGGTCGTGGTGCCTCCGGTGTCGGCGCCGCCGTCCGTACCGCCTGTGGTCGCGCCGCCGGAGTCCGTGGCCCCCGTCGTCGTACCACCGGAGTCGGTTCCCCCGGATGTGGTTCCTCCGGCGTCCGTACCTCCGGATGTGGTGGTGCCGGATGTGGTTCCTCCGGATGTGGTGGTGCCGCCGGATGTGGTGGTGCCGCCGGTCGTGGAGCCCTCCGCCGTCACCTTGATCGTCGCGCCCGGCCGGACCGTCTCCTTCGGGGCGCACTTGGTGTCGGTGGAGATCGGCCTGGAGACGTTGATGTTGTACGCGCCCGGGGTCAGCGTGATCTCCCCGGCCGTCTCCAGCTTCAGCTTGGCCGTCATGTCGGGCAGCAGCATGGGGCTGTTCTTGGGGATGGGCGGGTTCTGCCGGGGGCCCTCCAGCTTCAGCTCGCCGCTCGCCGCGCCGCCCAGCGTGATGGTGCCGGTGGGCTTGACCGTGTCCTTGCCCAGGTCCAGGACGTCCGGGTTCCTGGACGCGGCCTCGACCGTCTTCCAGACGACCTCGATCTCGTCGCCGACCTTCGCCTCCGCCGGGGCGGTCAGCTGCACCTTCGTGGTGCCCTGGACCGGGGGCAGCCCCGAAATGGGCGGCGGTACGCACTCCGTCGCGTAACTGACCTCGGCGGCCTGCGCCGGGCTCGCGGCCAGCACGAGGCCCGCGCCGCCGAGCATCAGCGCGACTCCGGCCGCGCTCATCCTCCGTTGCGTGCTCACGCTTGTCCCTTCGTCGTGGGTGGGGGTCGGTTCGCCGACGGTGCGGAACGCCGGGTGTCGGGCGGTGCGGAGTCCTGGGTGAACCACGGCAGCGCGGCCGGGGCCGGGGCCGTACCGGTGCTCGTGGGCCGTGCTCGCGGGCGGTGCGCGTGGCGGGCCGAGGTCCCGGCGGGGCGGGGGCGGACCTTGTCCACGACGGCCATGCCGATACGGAAGACGGCGGCCGGGACGACCAGGCAGAGCAGCACCCAGAAGAGCGTGACGCCCCACGGACGGCTCACCCCCCACGGCTGCTCGGCCAGCACCTTCGGCCCGTACCGCAGGGAGACCTGGTAGTCGCCGTGCGCTCCGGCGGACAGCTCGACCGGCAGCCTGACCTGGGCCTTGGAGCCGGGGGCGATCGTGCCGCGCCACTCGTGCTCCTCCCACTGCGGGGCGAAGACGCCGTGCGCGGTGCCGATCTCGAAGACGGGGTCCGCCACGGGTGCGGAACCGAGGTTGCCGACGGTGAGGACCAACTGCCGTACGGGCGGGGCGCCGAACCAGGTCAGGAGCGAACTCCCGCCCTCCAGCCGGGGGGTGGCCAGCACCGCGAGCTTCCCCTCGTCGGTCTGCGTCGGCAGCGGGGCGGTGGGATGCCCCGCTACGGTGAACACCGCGTCGGCCAGCGCCTGTTCACCGGTCACCGTGGCGACGTGCACCACGCAGGGGCAGGGCACCGGCGGCTCGGCGACCGGGAGCTTCTTGGCGAAGGCGCCCTTCTTGTCGGTGGTGACGGCCCTGCCGTCGGCGTTGGCACAGGAGTTGGTGCCGCCGATCACGCCCCGCTCCGGAGTGGACCGGCCGCAGATCAGCAGCATCAACAGGGCCTCGGGGCGCCACCCTTCGCCCTTGACGGTGATCTCCCCGCCCTTGCCCGCCTCCTTCTTGGAGAGGCTGACGGAGGGGCCGTCATCGGCCGCCCGCGCGGCCGGGGCGGCCGGGGCGGCCAGGATGAGGAGCGCGGGGAGGAGGGTGAGGAGCAGGAGGGCGAGGAGGAGGGTGATCGGGGCGGTGTGCCGGGCGGCTCCGCCTCCGGAGTGCTGCGTCACGATTCCGCTCCCGTCTTCGCCAAGGGCCGTTCCTTGTCGTCCCGTTGCCGGTCCTCGCGGACAGCCTGTGCGGTCGGCGGCGGTCCGGTCTCTGTCGGCGACCCGTTCTGCGTCGGCGGTCCGCCCTCCGTCGGCGGTCCGGTCATCGGCCCATCCCGGTCGCGGCGGTCACGGCGGTTGCGACGGTCGCGTCGCCGCCGGTACGCCCTCGTGCCGAGCACGGCCAGGGCGCCGAGGACCAGCAGCCCGCCTCCGGCGACCGGTACGACCGGGACGTACGCCGCCGAGGCCGCCGCCTCGTCCCACGCCCCGCCCTCCGCCACCACCTTCAGCCGTACGGTGACCGAGTCCAACGCCGGGGCGTCGGGCCAGGGTTCGGTCAGCTCAACCCGGCGGCCGGGGGCCAGCTCCAGCGGCAGGGGCCGGGCCGGGCGGTCCAGCAGCGGGCCGAACACCCCGTCCGCGCGCACGGCCAGCCGGGGCCTCAGGGGCGCGTTGCCCCGGTTGACCAGGGCGTACCGGATCGTCCGCCCGGACACCTCGACGTCCTCCACGGTGAGCGCCGTCAGCGTCGGACCGCCGATCCGCACCCGTACGCGTACACGCTTCTCCTCGCCCCCACCGGCCGCCACGATCTCCCCCGCGAGGCCACCCGGCACCGCGTTGCCCGGCACGGCGAGGGCGAACGGCACATCGGCGCGGGTCCGGGGCGGCACGGTGACGGTCTCCGCCGCGAACCGGAGCCACGGCCCGGCCCGGCCGTCGCCCCGCAGCCGTACGGTCAACGGGGTGCGGGCGGGGTTGGTCACCGAGAGCCGGTCCTGGAGCACCGTCGATGCGGTGCCCTCCAGGTAGACGTACGGCCGGGCGTCCCGCCCACTGCTCCCGCCGCCCGCGGGCCGGGCCGTCCAGCCCGCCGGAGGCCCGGGGCCGTCGTCGGCCGCCGCCGGGGGTGCGACGAGCAGCGGGAGCAGGAGGGCGGCGAGCAGGCCGAGCAGGCACGGCAGGGCGGTCGGCGACCTGGGTACGCACGGGTTCGATGACGGCACAGGGCGGCTCTCCCTCACGCTGACGGCTCGCTCACGCCGGCGGCTGCGGCGTTGTCCGGCGTTCAGCCGGTGGAGCGCTGTCCGCGCCGGGTCAGCCAGAGCACACCGGCCGCCCCGGTCAGCAGCACGGTCCCGCCGAGTGTGCCGAGCGCCACCGCCGAGTCGAGCGGGCCGGTCTTCGGCAGTTCACCGCCGCCGGAGACCCCGCCACCGGTCGTGGAACCTCCGCTGCCCCCTGTCGAGCCCCCTGCGCCTTCGACGTCCAGTCGCAGGGAAGGCCCGGGGCTGTTCTTCGGCGTACAGGTCGTGGTCGTACCGAGTGCCTTGATGGTGAGCACTCCGGCGGTGAAGGTGACCTCGCCGCTCTTCTTCGGGGTGTACGTCCCCGACAAGTCACTGATCCTGATGGGGGTGTTGGCCGGAATCGCCTCGGCGTTCGCCGGTCCCGAGACCTGGACCTTCCCCGTCTCCGCACCGCCGACCTCGATCACGGCGCTCGGGTTCATGGCGCCCTTGCCCAGTTCGACGGGGCTGGAGGAGACGCCCTTCTGGAAGGACATGGTGAGCTTGTAGCCACTGCCGCTCCTGACGCTCTTGATGTCGATGGGCGAGACCGCCCCCTTGGGCCCGATGGGCGTCTCGCACTGGTAGTTGACGTCCACGACCTCCGCGTGGGCGGCGGGCGCGGCCATCAGCACCATCGATCCCGCCAGCGCGACGGCCGTCAGTACGGCCGTCGGTACAGCCGCCCGTGCGCTCGCCCGTGCACTCGCCCGTACGGCCGTCCGTGCGCTCGTCAGCGCGAGAGTTGCCCGCTTCTGGTTCGACACCTCGTGATCCCCTCATGCCGGACGTCGCCGAGCGCCAGGATCCGCACCATCCGTGCGGGCGCACATTGCTGACGACACATCAGATTGGGCGCTCAAGGTACGCCCGGGGCCTGATGGAGGGAAGACAAAGAGCGCGCCGGATCGGCGCGCTCTTCGACGTACGGAGTGGCGTGGAAGTCACGCGGGGGCGGCGAGCTCCGCCCAGACGGTCTTGCCCGGCCGCTCCGGCGTACGCTGCACGCCCCAGTCCAGGCAGAGGCGCTGCACGATGAACATGCCGTGACCGCCGGGGCGGCCTGCGCGGTGCGGCGTACGGGGGGCGGGCTGGCCGGTCCCTCGGTCGACGACCTCGACGCGCAGCACCTTGGGCGTGCGGCCGATCCGGAGCTCCTCGGGGCCCTCCGCGTGCAGACAGGCGTTGGTCACGAGCTCGGAGACGACCAGCAGGACGTCCTCGGCCGCCGCGCGGCGGTCCGCGCTGGACGCCGGGAGCCAACCCCAGTCGTGCAGGGCCTGCCGGGCGAAATCACGGGCCATCGGGACGATGCCGCTGGCCTGCCCGAGGGAGAGCGTGCGCCACTGCCGCTCGGCCGGAACGGGCGAGTCCGCGCCCGCTCCTTCCGGCTCGCGGCCGAGGTCGCCCGGCGGATGCTGCCGGGTGGTGCTCATCAGCGCTTCACCTCACCGATTCGCCATGTCGCCATGTCGCCGTTGAACGGAAATGGTCAGTTACCGAGTGTGCCGGATCTTAACGGGATACCGACGGGGTCTCTCCTGCCCGGCCGCACCGCTACAACACCCACTTCAGGCAGTCGATCGCGTAACACGGCCATCATCAGGCACGACGCGGAACGCGCCGCACCCGATCTAGGTATCCAGGGCGTCTTCGAGCGTGGCGTGGACGGTGAAGACCGCCTCCGCGCCGGTGATCTCGAAGACCCTCGCCACGACCGGCAGCATGCCGGCCAGATGAACGCCTCCGCCGACCGCCTCCGCCTTGAGGCGGGCGCCGAGCAGCACGTTCAGTCCGGTGGAGTCGCAGAAGTCCAGACGTGAGCAGTCGACCACCAGGCGTGACCGCCCCTGCTCGACCGCGCTCTCCAGGGGTTCCCGCAGCAGATCGGCGGTGTGGTGATCAAGCTCACCCACCGGAGTCACGACCTCGCTGTGCCCCTCGGTCCGGGCCTCGACCTGAAGTCGACCCCGGTTCGCACTGCCGACCGTCCCGCGGTCCATGCCCAGTACCTCTTCGCCGTCCGTCACTGTGCGCGTCACTGCCTGTGCGGCTGTATGCAGAGCTGCCGCCGACGTGCGTAAAACAGTACGCGTTCCGTACGCCACGCGGTAGTCGGAGACCTCAACAAACCGGACATATGACCTCAATTGGCGCTTGTAACTGCTGGCAGGAACCGGGTAAGGGTAGAGGGACACCTCAAACACGACCGGCTTTGGAGGCGCCGCTTCACCGCAGGAACACGTATGGGCATCGGCAGCCATATGCCGAGAACGATGGAGGAGAACCATGTCACCCCGGCTCGACGAAGCGCGTACCCGCGACGCGTCGTCGGCATGTCCTCAGGGACCGACCAATTCCGACTCCCCCGCCGCGAGCGCCGTTCCGGGCCCGCGCGCCGGCACCACCCCCGGTTTTTCCGGCGAAGGCATTGAGGGATCCGAGGGCCTTGAGGGGTCCGATGGCCTTGAGGGGTCCGATGGCCTTGAGGGGTCCGATGGCCTTGAGGGATCCGAGGGGCTTGAGGGCCTGCCCGAGATCCCGCCCTACGCCGAAGTGGGGGCTCTGGACGCCAGGGCCCTGTCGAAGACGCTCTTTGAGCGCCTCGAATCCCTCGAAGAGGGCACGCACGAGTACGCGTACGTCCGCAACACCCTCGTCGAGCTCAACCTCGCGCTCGTCAAGTTCGCCGCCTCCCGGTTCCGCTCGCGCAGTGAGCCGATGGAGGACATCGTCCAGGTCGGCACGATCGGCCTGATCAAGGCGATCGACCGGTTCGAGCTGAGCCGCGGTGTCGAGTTCCCGACCTTCGCGATGCCGACCATCGTCGGCGAGATCAAGAGGTTCTTCCGCGACACCAGCTGGTCCGTGCGCGTCCCGCGCAGGCTCCAGGAGCTCCGGCTGGAGCTGGCCAAGGCGGGGGACGAGCTCTCCCAGCAGCTCGACCGCGCGCCCACCGTGGCGGAGCTGTCCGAGCGTCTCGGCATCACCCCGGACGAGGTCGTCGAGGGCATGTCCGCGAGCAACGCGTACACCGCGAGCTCGCTGGACGCCAAGCCCGAGGAGGACGACAGCGAGGGCGCCCTCGCGGACCGCATCGGCTACGAGGACCACGGGCTCGAAGGCATCGAGTACGTCGAGTCCCTGAAGCCGCTGATCGCCGCGCTGCCCTCGCGGGACCGCATGATTCTCTCGCTCCGCTTCGTCAGCAACATGACGCAGTCGGAGATCGGGGAGGAGCTGGGCATCTCGCAGATGCATGTGTCCCGGCTGCTCTCCCGGACGCTGGTCAAGCTCCGCAAGGGTCTGACCCTGGAGGAGTAGGCCGAACAGTCCGAACGCTTGCGGTAAGGACCCGATCCGGTACGTGGACACGTACGTACCGGAGGCGGGTCCTTCCGCGTGTCCGGGCTTCCCACGGCGGTACGGAGCCGGGGCGCCCGGGTCCGTACGGCTACTCCACTACTCCACCCGCTCCCCGCCCCGCCACACCGCGCTGACCAGCGGGACGCCCGGCCGGTAGGCGAGGTGGACATGGCTCGGGGCGTCCAGGAGGACCAGGTCGGCGCGGGCGCCGGGGGTGATACGGCCGACGTCGGTACGGCGCAGGGCCGCCGCGCCGCCCGCGGTGGCGGACCAGAGCGCCTCGTCGGGGGTCATCCCCATGTCGCGTACGGCCAGGGCGATGCAGAACGGCATGGACGAGGTGAACGACGAGCCGGGGTTGCAGTCCGTGGAAAGCGCGACCGTGGCCCCCGCGTCGAGGAGACGGCGGGCGTCGGGCCAGGTGGCGCGGGTGGAGAACTCGGCGCCGGGGAGCAGCGTGGCGACCGTGTTGCCCTGGCCGAGCGCGTCCACGTCCGCGTCGGTGAGGTGGGTGCAGTGGTCGGCGGAGGCGGCGTCGAGCTCCACGGCGAGCTGGACACCGGGCCCGTACGTCAGCTGGTTGGCGTGGATACGGGGGACGAGCCCCTTGGCGCGGCCCGCCGTGAGGATGGCGCGGGCCTGGTCGCCGTCGAAGGCGCCCCGCTCGCAGAAGACGTCGATCCAGCGGGCGTGCGGGGCGCAGGCCTCCAGCATCGGGCCGGTGACCAGGTCGACGTATCCGGCCGGGTCGTCGGCGTAGTCCGGGGAGACGATGTGGGCGCCGAGGTAGGTGACCTCGTCGGTGTGGCGGGAGGCGATGCGCAGGGCGCGGGCCTCGTCCTCGACGGTGAGGCCGTAGCCGGACTTGGTCTCGAAGGTGGTGGTGCCCTGGCGCAGGGCCTCGGCGAGGTAGCGGGCCACGTTGGCGGAGAGCTCGTCGTCGGTGGCCCGGCGGGTGGCGGCGACCGTGGTGCGGATGCCGCCCGCGCTGTAGGACTGCCCGGACATCCGGGCGTTGAACTCCTGGGTGCGGTCGCCCGCGAAGACGAGGTGCGAGTGAGAGTCGACGAAGCCCGGGATCATGGCCCGGCCCGCCGCGTCGAGGACGTTGTCAGTGGCGGGTGCTTTGCTTGATTCACCGGTCCAGACGATGCGGTCGCCCTCGATGACGACGGCCGCGTCCTGGATCAGGCCCAGGGGGGTCCCGTTGCCGAGGGAGGGGTCATTGGTGACCAGGCTGGCGATGTGGGTGACGGCGGTGGTCGTCATCTGGAGAGTGTTCTCCTTGCGTTCCGGGAGGAAGTCCGGGTCTGCGGGCGGGTTCCCGCCCGTGATGCCGGGCGGGTCCGCTGCCGGGGACGGGGTCAGTGGTGGTACAGGGCGGCCACGGCCGCCGCGAGCGCTCCGGGCACGTCCTCGATCCGCGTGTGGCGGCCGTCCCGGACGATGTGACGCCCTGCCACGACCGTGTGCCGCACATCAGCGGCGGAGGCGGCGAATACGGCGGTCTCCGCTGCCAGTCGGGGCACCGGCCCGGCCGTTCTGACGGAGTCCAGGGCGATGGTCGTCAGGTCGGCGGGGGCGCCCGGTTCCAGGACGCCCGCGTCGGGGCGGCCGAGTGCGGCGTGCCCGTCCGCGGAGGCGGCCCGCAGCAGGGCGGCGGCCGTCCAGTGGCCCCGGATGTGGGTGCGCAGCCGCTCGTTCAGCTCCATCGCGCGCGCCTCTTCGAAGAGGTCGATGACGGCGTGGCTGTCGCTGCCCAGCGAGAGCGGGGAGCCCGCCTTCTGGAGGGCCACGGCGGGGCCGATGCCGTCGGCGAGGTCGCGTTCGGTGGTGGGGCACATGCAGGTGCCGGTGGTGGAGGAGCCGAGCAGCGCGATGTCCTCCTCCGTCAGATGCGTGTTGTGGATGCCGGTGGTGCGGGGGCCCAGGACCCCGTGGTCGGCCAGCAGCCGGGTGGGGGTGCGGCCGTGGGCGGCCCGGCAGGCGTCGTTCTCGGCCGTCTGCTCGGAGAGGTGGACATGGAGCGGGGCGTTCCGCTCCTCGGCCCAGGCGGCGACGGTGGCCAGTTGGTCCGCCGGGACCGCGCGGACGGAGTGGATGGCGGCGCCGATCAGGGTCTGGTCGTCGCCCTTGAGGAGGGAGGCACGCTCGGCCCAGGCGTCGGCGGTGGTGTCGGAGAAGCGCAGTTGGTGCCGGTTGGGCTTCTCGCCGAACCCGGCCGCGAGGTAGGCGGTGTCCAGCAGGGTGATCCGGATACCGGCCTCGGCCGCCGCCGCGATCAGGGCCTCGCCCATGGCGTTCGGGTTGGCGTAGGGCGTGCCGCCGGGCGCGTGGTGCAGATAGTGGAATTCGCCGACGGAGGTGATGCCTGCCAGGGCCATTTCGGCGTACGTGGCGCGGGCCAGGTCGAAGTAGCTGTCCGGGGTGAGCCGGGAGGCCACCTGGTACATCACCTCGCGCCAGGTCCAGAAGGTCCCGGAGCCCACCTGGACGGTGGCGCGCAGGGCCCGGTGGAAGGCGTGGGAGTGGGCGTTGGCGAGGCCGGGGAGGGTCAGGCCGCGCAGCACGGTGGCGCCGGGCGGGGGCGTCTCCACCCCGGTCCTGACCCCGGCGATGCGGCCGCCCGCGACCTCCACGGTGACGCCTGGCTCGACATGGGTGCCGAGCCAGGCGTGGTCCATCCAGTACGTCGCGGCGACGGGCCCACTCGCCGCCCGGGTCGTCGCCGCCCGGGCCGTGGCCTCGGTCCCTGTCGTCGCCGCCGTCCGGGTCGTGGCCTCGGTCCCTGTCGTCATCGCCGCCCCTGTCGTCGCCTCGGTCCGGTTTGTCAGCTGCACGCGAGACCTTCCAGTACGTCGGCGAGTGCCCGCACCCCGGCCGTGCAGTCGTCCTCGGCGGCGTGCTCGGCCGGTGAGTGCGAGATTCCGGTGGGGTTGCGTACGAAGAGCATGGCGGTGGGCACCGAAGCGGACAAAATACCCGCATCGTGGCCCGCGCCGGTCCCCAGTACGGGGACGGGGCGCCCCGTGTCGCCGGTCGTCCCCTCCAGGATCTTGGCGAGCTCGTCGCGCAGGGCGTGCTCGAACTCGACCACGGGCGTGAAGGACTCCCGTACGACGTCGAGGTCGATCCCGGCCCGCTCGGCGTACTCGCGGGCGGCGCGCTCGATCCCGGTGACGACGGCGTCCAGGGTGGACTGGTCGGCGGCACGGGAGTCGAGCCAGCCCCGGACGAGGGAAGGGATGGCGTTGACCCCGTTGGGCTCGACCGCGATCTTGCCGAAGGTGGCGAGGGCGCCGGTGAGTTCGGCCTCGCGGCGGGCGGCGAGCACGGTCTCGGCGTACGTGAGCATCGGGTCGCGGCGGTCGGCCAGGCGGGTGGTGCCCGCGTGGTTGGCCTCACCCCGGAAGTCGAACCGCCAGCGGCCGTGCGGCCAGATGGCGGAGGCGATGCCGACGGGGTCGCCGGTCAGGTCGAGGGCGCGGCCCTGCTCGACGTGGAGTTCGACGAACGCACCGATCCGGGCGAGCCGTTCGGGGTCGGGGCCGATGGTCCCGGGGTCGTATCCGGCTCCCTCCATGGCGGCGGGCAGGGTGATCCCGTCCGCGTCCCGGAGGCGGTGGGCGTCGGCGACGGTGAGCTGTCCGGCGGCGAGCCGGGACCCGACGCAGGCGAGACCGAAGCGGGCGCCCTCCTCGTCACCGAAGTTGGTGATGGCGAGGGGCCGGGTGAACGTCACGCCCCGGGAGCAGAGTTCGTCGAGCGCGGCGAAGGAGGAGACCACGCCCAGCGGCCCGTCGAAGGCGCCGCCGTCGGGGACGGAGTCCAGGTGCGAGCCGGTGACGACGGCGTCGCCGGCCAGGGGGTCGCCGAGCCAGGCCCACTGGTTGCCGTTGCGGTCGGTCTCGTAGGTGAGCCCGCGCGCCTCGGCCTGCGTACGGAACCAGGCCCGGCAGTCGAGGTCCGCCGACGACCAGGCGTAGCGCCGGTAGCCGCCGCTGTCGGGGTGGCGGCCGACGGGGGCCAGCTCACGCCACATGGAGAGGAAGGAGTCACCGGTACGCCACTGGGGCGCGGGGGCGCCGGAGGGGGCGGGGGCCGCGGAGGAGGCGGGGGCCCCGGAGGAGGAGGCGGCCCCGGAAGGGGCGGGGGCGCCCTGGGGCGCGCATGCCCCGGAGGAGGCGGCGCCCCGGGGCGAGTCTGCCGCCGGGCCGGGCGCGGCAGCACCCGTCGGCGTACCCGGATGCGCCCCCGGGGAGGCGGGAGCGCCCGACGCGATGCCCCGGGGCGCGTCCTGCCCGCTGCCGTCCGGCGAGCCCGCCGCACCCGACGGCGTACTCCGGTCCCCGGACAGGTCCCCCGGGGTGCCGCTCGGATACCCCGGGGTGCCGTTCGGATCGGTGCCCGTCGGCATCAGTTGCCCTCCGTCATCGGTACGCGTACGCCCTTGTCCGTGGCGACGGACTCCGCGATGTCGTAGCCCGCGTCGACGTGGCGGATGACGCCCATGCCGGGGTCGTTCGTCAGGACGCGGCGGATCTTCTCGCCCGCGAGCTTCGTGCCGTCCGCGACGGTGACCTGGCCCGCGTGGATGGAGCGGCCCATGCCGACGCCGCCGCCGTGGTGGAGGGAGACCCAGGAGGCGCCGGAGGCGACGTTGACCATGGCGTTCAGGAGCGGCCAGTCGGCGATGGCGTCGGAGCCGTCGAGCATGGCCTCGGTCTCGCGGTACGGGGAGGCGACCGAGCCGCAGTCCAGGTGGTCGCGGCCGATGGCCAGCGGGGCGGCCAGTTCGCCGCTCGCGACCATGTCGTTGAAGCGCTCACCGGCCTTGTCGCGCTCGCCGTAGCCGAGCCAGCAGATGCGGGCGGGCAGCCCCTGGAAGTGGACGCGCTCCCCGGCCATCCTGATCCAGCGGTGCAGGGACTCGTTCTCCGGGAAGAGCTCCAGCATCGCCTGGTCGGTCTTGTGGATGTCGGACGCCTCGCCCGACAGCGCGGCCCAGCGGAAGGGGCCCTTGCCCTCGCAGAAGAGGGGGCGGATGTAGGCGGGGACGAAGCCGGGGAAGTCGAAGGCCCGGTCGTACCCGGCGAGCTGGGCCTCGCCCCGGATGGAGTTGCCGTAGTCGAAGACCTCGGCCCCGGCGTCCATGAAGCCGACCATGGCCTCGACGTGGCGGGCCATCGACTCGCGGGCGCGCTGGGTGAAGTCGGCGGGCTTCTCGGCGGCGAGGTCGGCCATGTCGTCGAAGTCGACGCCGAGCGGGAGGTAGGCCAGCGGGTCGTGGGCGCTGGTCTGGTCGGTGACGATGTCGATCGGCGCGCCCTCGGCGAGCATCCGGGGCAGCAGCTCCGCCGCGTTGCCGAGGAGGCCGATGGAGAGCGGGCGGCGGGCGTCGCGGGCCTCGACGGCGAGCTGGAGCGCGTGCTCCAGGCTGTCGGCCTTCACGTCCAGGTAGCGGTGTTCGATGCGGCGCTCGATGGCGCGCGGGTCCACGTCGATACAGATCGCCACGCCGTCGTTCATGGTGACGGCGAGCGGCTGGGCGCCGCCCATGCCGCCGAGCCCGGCCGTCAGGGTGATCGTCCCGGCCAGGGTCCCGCCGAACTTCTTCGCGGCGACGGCGGCGAAGGTCTCGTAGGTGCCCTGGAGGATGCCCTGGGTGCCGATGTAGATCCAGGACCCGGCGGTCATCTGGCCGTACATGGTCAGACCGAGCTGCTCCAGGCGGCGGAACTCCTCCCAGTTGGCCCAGTCGCCGACCAGGTTGGAGTTGGCGATGAGCACGCGCGGCGCCCACTCGTGGGTCTGCATGACACCGACCGGCCGCCCCGACTGGACGAGCATCGTCTCGTCCTGCTTCAGCGTCTGCAACGTACGGACCATCGCGTCGAACGAGCGCCAGTCGCGGGCCGCCTTCCCCGTGCCGCCGTAGACGACGAGCTTGTCGGGGTGCTCGGCGACCTCGGGGTCCAGGTTGTTCTGGAGCATGCGCAGGGCGGCTTCCTGCTGCCATCCCAGGGTGGTGAGGGCGCTGCCGCGCGGCGCTCGTACGGGGCGGGGTCCTGACATGGCGGTGCCTCCTCGCGACGGTGAATATCTATTCACATCCTGAGGCGCTGAATAGTCGTAGTCAACAGGTGCGGTTCGCGCCGCGCCCGGGAAGGCGTTTCCCCGACCGACCCGAGGGCCGACCCGAGAGCCGACCCGAAGGCCGACCCAAGGGCCGCCCGAGAACCGACCCGAAGGCCGCCCCGAGGCCCGCCCGGAGGCACCGATGAGCACGCCCGGCACACCCGCGTCAACGGCCCCCGAGGGCTCACCGCAGCTCAAGCGGGTGCTGGGCCCCAAGCTGCTGATCCTGTTCGTCGTCGGCGACATCCTCGGCACCGGCATCTACGCCACCACCGGGGACGTGGCGGGCAAGGTGGGCGGTGCGCTCTGGCTGCCGTTCGCGATCGGGTTCGCCGTGGCGCTGCTGACGGCGGCCTCGTACGTGGAGCTCGTCGGCAAGTACCCCAGGGCGGCCGGGGCCGCGCTCTACACCCAGAAGGCGTTCGAGGTCCCCTTCCTGACCTTCGTCGTCGCCTTCATGGTCATGTGCTCCGGGCTCTCCTCGGCGAGCGCGGCGGCCCGCGCGTTCAGCGGCGACTACCTGGGTGAATTCACCGACGCGGTGGAGCCGACCCTGATCGCGATCCTGTTCGTCCTCGCCCTGGCCGCGATCAACCTGCGCGGGGTCTCCGAGTCGGTGAAGGCGAACGTCGTCCTGACCCTGGTGGAGGTCAGCGGGCTCGCGGTGATCCTGGCGATCGGCGCGTACGCCGTACTGGGCGGCGAAGGGGAACCCTCCCGGCTGACCCAGATCGAGACCGGCGGTACGGGATACGCCCTGCTCACCGGGGTGCTCGGCGCCACCGCGCTCGGCTTCTTCGCCTTCGTCGGTTTCGAGGACTCGGTCAACATGGCCGAGGAGACGAAGGACCCCGCCCGCAACTTCCCCCGCGCGATCTTCATCGGCGTGGGCATCACCGGCACCATCTACATCCTGGTGGCCCTGGTCTCCTCGCTCCTGGTCGACTCCCGCACCCTGGCCGGCTCCAGCGGCCCGCTGCTGGAAGTGGTGAAGGCGGGCGGCGTCGATTTTCCGCCGAAACTCTTCGCGCTGATCGCCCTGTTCGCCGTCACCAACTCGGCGCTGATCAACCTCATGATGGCCTCGCGGCTCTGCTACGGGATGGCCAACGAACGCATCCTCCCGCCCGCGATGGGCAAGGTCCTGGCAGGCCGGCGCACCCCCTGGGTCGGCATCGTCTTCGTCTCCGTCCTGGCGGTCGGCCTGGTCTCCACCGGGGAGATCGAAGGGCTCGGCGACACCACCTCCTTCCTGCTGCTCTGTGTCTTCGGCGTGGTCAACATCGCCGTGCTGGTGCTGCGCGGGGACCGGGTCGAGCACCGCCACTTCCGTACGCCGACCGCCCTGCCGGTGCTCGGCGCGATCACCTCGCTGATCCTGGCGAGCCCGCTCGCCGACCGGGGCACCGACGTGTACGTACGCGCCGGGGTCCTGCTGCTGATCGGCGTCGGGCTCTGGGCGGTGAACAGGGCGGTGATGACGGCCCGCGCGAAGTCCGGCACGCAGGACACCTGACGGAACGTCACCTTCCGCCCCGGCCGCCGCATTCCAGCCGCTCCTTTACACCCAGCGGCGCATGTACCAAAGGAAAATGCCAGAACCTCCACCTGCCGTGAGCACGTTGCGTAGCCTCAGGGTCACAGCCGTACGCCGCGTCGGGAGGGGAATCCGCGTGCCCGGAATCGACGAGTGCCTGCTCGAAGTCATGAGGCTGCCCGGCGCCCGGGGCGCCTCGGTGGTCGACTGGACGAGCGGCCTCGCGCTCGGCACCATCGGCGAGTCCCCCAACGGAGACCACGAGGCGACGGCGGCCGAGACGGCGGAGGTCGCCCGGATGACCGCCGAGCAGCCCGCCTTCGCCCGCCTCACCGCAGGGGGCGTCGCCGAGCGCTCCGAGGGGCCGCCGAGCACCGCCGTAGAGGACGTCATCGTCACCACACAAGACGGTTACCACATGCTCCGCTTCGTCGAGACGGCTTTTGACAGCAGCGTCTTCCTCCACCTCTGGCTGAGCCGCTCCGAGGGCAACCTCGCACTGGCCCGGCTACGGCTGGGCGAGCTGGCCGAGCGGCTGGTGCTGGCATGAGCGCGATAGCCGCCGACCCCGGCACCCAGGAGACGGACCGGCTCCCGGTCCTCTCCCCGATGCTCCAGCGCCTCGCCGACGAGCGGGCCACCGGCGCCCTGATGCGCGACCGGGGCACGCTCTATCTCGCCGAGGGCCAGGTGGTGCACGCCGAGAGCCCCGACACCCCCGGCATCGACGTGCTCCTCACCACCGGCGGCACGCTGCGGCACGAGGGCTGGTGGGACGCAGTGGCGCAGGCCGGGGCCGGGCAGCGGGTCGGGCGGTATCTCGTGGACAGCGGCCATGTGCCGGGCGGCGCCCTGGAGTTGTGCCACCTGGGCGCGCTGTACGACGCCGCGTTCTTCGCCCTCGCCCCGACCGGTACGCCCGCCCGCTTCCGTTACGGGGTGTCCCACTGGATCGGCCCGGTGCGGCCGGTCCCGGTGGCCGCCGTCCAGCGCGAGACGCTGCGCAGACGGGAGCTGCTGGACCGGATCTGGCCCGACGCGGCCTGCGACGGCGCCCCCGTGGTCCGGACGGCCGCGCGCACCGCCGACAGCCCCGTACCGGTCCGCCAGCGCCGGGTCCTGGAGCTGGCCGACGGCGTGCGTACGGCCTCCGACATCGCCCAGGCACTGGGCTGTTCGGCGTTCCACATCCTGGTCGACCTGCGGCGGCTCGCCGCGGCCGGCCTGGTGGCGGCGGTCCGCGCGCAGCCGCTGCCCGCCACCGCCACCTCTATGAACGGCCGGATCACGCTCCCCGAGGTGACGGCCGACCCCGATATCGCCCTGCTGCGCCGGCTCCGAGACGCATTGGAGGCCCTGTGATACGCGCGCTCAGACAGCGTGCCGGGAGGAGACAGCTGATGGTTCCCGAGGCCGAAACGCGTGGTGTCCTCGACGAGCTCCAGCGGATACGGGCCCGGGTCCCCCTGCTCGCCGGGGCGCTGGCAGCCTCCACCGACGGACTGGTCCTGGCCCACGACACCCCGGGCATCGAGGCCGAGGGCGTCGCCGCCCTCACCGCCGCCGCGCTCGGCGTCTCGATCCGCATGACGGAGGCCACCGGCCGGGGCGGCTTCCGGGAGCTCCTGGTCCGGGGCGAGAGCGGCTACATCGCCACGTACGCCGCCGGCTCCTCCGCCGTCCTGACCCTGCTGGCCGAGGACCGCATCAACGTCGGCCGGCTCCACCTGGAGGGCCGCCGCGCGGGCGCCCGGATCGGCGAACTCGTCGACACCGCCCTGGAACGCGCCGAGCGCACGCCCCCCATGCCCCGCACCGCCCCACCTCGCGGCGCCCCCAACCGCACACTCCCGCAGCGCCCCACGTAACCGCTTCCCCCACGCCGTACGGCACAAGACCACCGGGACTCCCGCATCACGCACCACGCGAACCCCACCCCACACACCACACCGCGCACACAGAAACGGACCCGGTCACCACGACCGGCCACGGAAAGGAAACGAGCCTCCATGGCGAACACCGAAGCGTCACTGAAGGAAGCGATGAGCTCGATCGAGGGCGCCACGGGTGTCGCCCTCGTCGACTACACGAGCGGGATGGCCCTGGGCACGCTCGGCGGCGGCAAGGACTTCAACCTGGAGGTCGCCGCCGCGGGCAACACCGACGTGATCCGCGCCAAGCTCCGCACCATGGAGCACCTGGGCCTCAAGGAGGAGATCGAGGACATCCTCATCACGCTGGGGAGCCAGTACCACCTGATCCGGCTGCTCAAGACCCGCGGCAGCAACGGCCTCTTCCTCTACCTGGTGCTGGACGCGAGCCGGGCGAACCTGGCGATGGCCCGCCACCAGCTGAAGAAGATCGAGGCCGACCTGGAGGTCTGAGGCCTCGAATCGGCCGGGGGGTCTGAGCCCCCGGATCGACCTGGAGGCCTGAGCCCCCGGCCGATCCGAAGGCCCTGAGGCCTCCGGCTGTCCTCCGGGAGGCCTGAGACCTGCGTAACGTCCCTCACCGGCGGCGACGCCGCGCCCCGCCCGGCGCGGCGTCCCCCGCCTCCGGACCCGTCGTCCGGTGCGCCTTCACCCGCTTCGCGACCGGGCTGCCGTGCCCGGACCAGTCGGTGCGCACCCAGTACAGGACGTCCTCGTGGCGCTCGCGCTGCCCGATCCGTACGGCCTTGGCCCAGAGACCGGCCCCCGCGCCCGCGAGCACAAGACCGCCCGCGCCCGGCAGCGCGAACGAGGACGCGACGGCCACCACGAACGCCCCCAGCAGCCACCACCGGTGCGCGCGCCGCCACCCCCGTACGGTCACGGCCCGGTCCTGGAGAAAGTCGCCGCGCCCCGCCCGCGAGGCACCCCGGGCCAGCTCCCCGTACCGCCTGCCGCGCGCCAGCAGCACCACGGCCGCAGTGACGATGAAGAGCGCCGCCCCGGCCAGCAGCCCGATCCGGCGCCCGGTCAGCCCCGGCACGAACGCCCCCGCACCGGCGGCCACCAGCCCGGCCCACCACAGCGGCGCGGCCCCGGCCCGTACGATCACGGCCACTCTCGCCAGCGACTGCCCTCCACGCCCCACGCCGTACCCCTCTCGCTCCACACCTGTCCCCGACCGCGGCCTGTGCCGGTCGTTCTGGGCGCGGAGATTAGCGGCCGCAGATGAGGAGCGGGTGAGAATCCGCGAAATCGGTGACCTGTACATCACGCGTACGGGAAAAGAAGGCACCGGCTGCCGCCGTACGTCACTCCACGAACAGCCCCCGTGCCGCCGCCCGTACGTCGAACTCCTCCAGCCGGGCCTGGGCGTCGGGGAGTTCGTCGCACATCGCCTCCAGCAGGACCCGTCCCAGCAGCATCGGTGCGCAGACCGTGTCGAAGGAGAGGCCGGAGCCGATGGCCGCCGGGAGCAGCAGGGCGCTGTACTTGGCGACCGGGGCGAAGGCGGAGTCCGCGACCGTCACGACGGTGAGGCCCTGCTCCCCGGCGTACGCCAGCGCCTCCACGCACTCCTTGGGGTGGCGGGGCAGCGCGAAGCACATCAGGGCGGTGGCCCCGGCCCGGCGGACGGAGTCGATCCGGTCCAGGAGCATGGAGCCGCCCTCGTCGAGGACCCGGACGTCGGGGTGGACCTTGGCGGCGAAGTAGCCGAACCCGCGTGCCTGTGAGGAGGCCGCGCGGAGGCCGAGCACGGGCAGCGGGCGGGACCCGGCGAGCAGACGGCCCGCCCGCTCCACGGGGGCGGGGTCGGCGAGCAGGCCGGAGAGGTGCTGGAGGTTCTCGATCTCGGCGCGGACGGCCTGCTGGTACTCGTTGTACGTCTCCCCCGCGTCCTCCTGCTCCGCGTCGGCGGGCGCGACCTCGCGCAGATGGCGGCGGAGCGCCGGGTAGCCGTCGAAGCCGAGCGCGACGGCGAAGCGGGTGACGGAGGGCTGGCTGACTCCGGCGAGCTCGGCCAGCTCGACGCTGGAGAGGAACGGCGCGTCGGCCGCCCGGCGGACCATGCAGTGCGCGATACGCCGCTGGGTGGGCGTGAGCCGGTGCCCCTCGAAGAGCCGCTGCAACCGTGCGGCGGGGGTGCTCCCACTCATGCTGTCCCCTTGCTGGATCTGTCGGCGCCATGATCGGCGCCGACAGATCCATTCAGCCAGGAAGGCTCCTGTATGTCCATATGCAGTGCGGAGCGACGGGCGGCTTCCACTCTCGGGAAATGCGGCTTCCACCCCGGGAAATACGGGGGATAGCCCCCGTGCTCGGGCCCGTCGGCGCTCGTAACGTAGCGGGTATGGAAGCCCGTGACCACGAGCTCAAGAAGGATCTCGCCGCCACTCTCCAGGCGCGCGGCGAGTTGGGGCCGGAGTACGAGTCCGCGCTCATCGACTCGTTCCTGGAGAAGGTCGAGCAGCGCCTCGACACCACGATGGACCGCCGGGTCCGGCGCCATCTCGCCGAGCAGCAGATGGCGGCCGCCCGCGGTCCCCGGCCCGCCCGGCCGCCCACCGAGTCCGGGGCGGTGCCCGGGTTCGGGGAGCGGTTCGGGTTCGGGGTCGTCTCGCTCGTCCTGGCCGTCCCGCTCTCCGCCATCGGGGTCGTCAACGCGGGCATCGGGGGGCTGGTGGTGGCCTGGACGGGGATCGTCGGGGTGAACGCGGTCCATGCGGCGCGCAACGGGGGCCTGTTCCGGCAGCGGGGGCGGGAGCGGGATCAGGACCGGGAGCGCCGCGCGGCCTCGGAGTGGCAGGACTGAGGCGCAGTGGCAGGACTGAGGCGGAGTGGCACGGCTGAGTCGCCGTGGCAGGGCTGAGGCACGTAGCCCGAGCCTGGCAGCTCTCCCGGGGGTGTGGCGCGAACGACCGCGCGGCCGGACCCCCGGAGGGGCCGGCCGCGCGGTGACGTATGTCGCGGGGGCCGCCGCACCCCCGGTGGCCCGGGGGGCGGGACGACGACGGTCCCCGCGAAGGACGGGGTCCGGGTCAGGGCCGGGTGCCGCGTCCGGGCGACGGTGGAGGTCCGGGAGCCGCTCCGTAGTCCGGTGTCGCCGTTCTGGGTGCCGACGGGTTTCCCTGCCGACACCCACCAATGTGCCGGAGCCGTGTTAAGCGGGTGCTGCGCGGACGTGACGCGCTCGTACCGATTTCGCGAAGCCCCGACGCCACCGTTCCGGAGGCGGCCCCGGAGGCGGCCGTCAGGCCTTGGCGCCGGCGTCCCTCGCGAGGAACGCGAGCACGTCCTGCCTGCTCACGACGCCCTTCGGCTTGCCCTCGACCAGCACGATCGCCGCGTCCGCCCCGTCCGCACCGCTGAGCACGGCCATCAGGTCCTCGACCGGCTCGCCCGAGCCGACCTGCGGCAGCGGGGCCGACATGTGCTTCTCCAGCGGGTCGGAGAGCGAGGCGCGCTGGGTGAACAGGGCGTCCAGCAGCTGCCGCTCCACCACGGAGCCGATGACCTCGGCGGCCATCACGTCGGGGTGTCCGGCGCCCGGCTTCACGATCGGCATCTGGGAGACGCCGTACTCGCGCAGGACGTCGATCGCCTGGCCGACCGTCTCCTCCGGGTGCATGTGGACGAGGGAGGGCAGCGGGCCCTCCTTGAAGTCCAGCACCGCGCTGACCTGCGGGGAGGAGCTGGTGTCCTCCAGGAAGCCGTAGTCGGCCATCCACTCGTCGTTGAAGATCTTGCTCAGGTAGCCGCGGCCGCTGTCGGGCAGCAGCACCACCACGACATCGTCCGGGCCGAGCCGCTTGGCGACCTCCAGGGCCCCGACGACCGCCATGCCGCAGGAGCCGCCGACGAGCAGGCCCTCCTCCTTGGCGAGGCGGCGCGTCATCTGGAAGGTGTCCTTGTCGGACACCGCGACGATCTCGTCGGTGACCTCACGGTCGTACGCGCTCGGCCAGAAGTCCTCGCCGACGCCCTCGACCAGGTACGGACGCCCGGAGCCGCCGGAGTAGACCGAGCCCTCCGGGTCCGCGCCGATGACCTGGACCGCGCCGTCGCTGATCTCCTTGAGGTAGCGGCCGGTGCCGCTGATCGTGCCGCCGGTGCCGACGCCCGCGACGAAGTGGGTGATCTTCCCCTCCGTCTGCTCCCACAGCTCGGGACCGGTGGTCTCGTAGTGCGAGCGCGGGTTGTTCGGGTTGGAGTACTGGTCCGGCTTCCAGGCACCCGGCGTCTCGGTGACCAGCCGGTCGGAGACGTTGTAGTACGAGTCCGGGTGCTCCGGGTCGACGGCCGTGGGGCAGACGACGACCTCAGCGCCGTACGCGCGCAGCACGTTGATCTTGTCCGTGGACACCTTGTCCGGGCAGACGAAGATGCACTTGTAGCCCTTCTGCTGGGCGACGATGGCGAGGCCGACGCCCGTGTTGCCGCTGGTCGGCTCGACGATCGTGCCGCCGGGCTTGAGCTCACCGCTCTGCTCGGCCGCCTCGATCATGCGCAGGGCGATGCGGTCCTTCACCGACCCGCCGGGGTTGAAGTACTCGACCTTAGCCAGGACGGTCGCCTGGATGCCTGCCGTGACGTTGCGCAGCCTCACCAGCGGGGTGTTGCCGACAAGAGTGATCAGCGAATCGTGGAATTGCACCGTGTACTCCGGGATCTCCGAGATGGTCCGGCCCAGAGTATGCGTACGGGCCGGACGATGCGTACGTACGGCTCCGCCCCTGGACCGGGAGGCCGGATACGGAGCGTACGGGCCCGGAAACGCGCGGTGCGATTGGGCGGCGCCCTTCGCGGGGCAGGTAGGTACATGTACGGCTGTACGGCGAGGAGGAGGTGGACCGGACTGTGTCGAGAGCAAGGGTGGCACGGCGGATCGCGGCGGGCGCGGCTTACGGCGGTGGCAGCATCGGACTGATCGGTGCGGCGGCCGTCGGCGTGTTCCTGGCGGAGGTCCAGCTCGCGAAGAGGCAGGTGGGCGGCGGTACGGCACCGGTTCCGCCGAGCGCGGACGGGCGGTACGGGGTGGCGTTCGCCGGTCCGAACGATCCGTTGCGGCTCGGGATGCTCGGGGATTCCACGGCGGCGGGCCAGGGGGTGCGGCGGGCCGGGCAGACCCCGGGGGCGCTGCTCGCCTCGGGGCTCGCGGCGGTGGCGGAGCGGCCGGTGGACCTGCGGAACGTGGCCCTGCCGGGGGCCAGGTCGGACGATCTGGAGCGGCAGGTCTCGCTGTTGCTGGCGGACCCGGCCCGTACCCCGGACGTCTGCGTGATCATGATCGGGGCGAACGACGTCACCCACCGGATGCCCGCCACCCAGTCGGTGCGCTGTCTGACGACGGCGGTGCGCAGGCTGCGGACGGCGGGGGCGGAGGTGGTCGTGGGGACCTGCCCGGACCTGGGCACGATCGAGCCCGTCTACCAGCCGCTGCGGTGGCTGGCCCGGCGGGTGAGCCGACAGCTGGCGGCGGCGCAGACGATCGGCGCGGTGGAGCAGGGCGGGCGCACGGTGTCGCTGGGCGATCTGCTGGGCCCGGAGTTCGCGGCGAACCCGCGCGAGCTGTTCGGCCCGGACAACTACCACCCCTCCGCCGAGGGGTATGCGACGGCGGCGATGGCGGTGCTGCCCACGCTCTGCGCGGTGCTGGGCCTGTGGCCGGAGTCGGACCGGCTGGACGGCTCGCGCCGCGAGGACATCCTCCCGGTGGCCGAGGCGGCCTCCCAGGCGGCCCGCGAGGCCGGTACGGAGGTCACGGGGGCCCGCGCCCCCTGGGCCCTCCTCAAGCACCGCAGGCGGCGGCGCCTGCCCGCCTCCACGGAGACGGAACCGGCACCGCACGCGCACCCGGACGCGGCACACGGTCATATGTAGGCGTACAGCCCCGGGCCCTGGGTGGGGCCCGGGCGCAGCCCCCTCCCCCCACCCCAACTCCCTGAGCAAGCGCTTAGAAAAGAGTCCCTCATCACACGGCCTGCCGGGTGACCCGGGCGATACGCCCGGGTAGCTTCCAGGGGAGTTCCCTCGTCCACCCAGCTTTCCAGCCCTCATGGAGCCGCGTGATGCCCGAAGCCGTGATCGTCTCTGCCGCCCGTTCGCCGATCGGCCGCGCCTTCAAGGGGTCCCTCAAGGACCTGCGCGCGGACGACCTGACCGCCACGATCATCCAGACCGCGCTGGCCAAGGTCCCCGAGCTGGACCCGAAGGACATCGACGACCTGATGCTGGGCTGCGGTCTGCCCGGGGGCGAGCAGGGCAACAACCTGGGCCGCATCATCGCCGTACAGATGGGGATGGACCACCTTCCCGGCTGTACGGTCACCCGCTACTGCTCCTCCTCGCTCCAGACCAGCCGGATGGCGCTGCACGCGATCAAGGCGGGCGAGGGCGACGTCTTCATCTCGGCGGGCGTCGAGATGGTGTCCCGCTTCACCAAGGGCAACTCCGACAGCCTGCCGGACACGCACAACCCGCTCTTCGCCGAGGCCGAGGCCCGTACCGCCGCCCGCGCCGAGGAGTCCGGTGCGGGCTGGCACGACCCGCGCGAGGACGGCATCGTCCCGGACGCGTACATCTCGATGGGGCAGACGGCGGAGAACCTGGCCCGCTCCAAGGGCGTCACCCGCCAGGACATGGACGAGTTCGGCGTACGGTCGCAGAACCTCGCCGAGGAAGCCCTGAAGAACGGCTTCTGGGAGCGGGAGATCACCCCGGTCACCACCCCCGACGGCACCGTCGTCGCAAAGGACGACGGCCCGCGCGCGGGCGTCACGCTGGAGGGCGTGCAGGGACTGAAGCCGGTCTTCCGCCCCGACGGCCTGGTCACCGCGGGCAACTGCTGCCCGCTCAACGACGGCGCCGCCGCCCTGGTGATCATGTCCGACACCAAGGCGCGGGAGCTGGGCCTGACCCCGCTGGCCCGGATCGTCTCCACCGGCGTCTCCGGCCTCTCCCCCGAGATCATGGGGTACGGCCCGGTCGAGGCCAGCAAGCAGGCGCTGAAGCGGGCGGGCCTGACGATCGGCGACATCGACCTCGCCGAGATCAACGAGGCGTTCGCCGCCCAGGTCATCCCCTCCTACCGGGACCTCGGCCTGCCGCTGGAGAAGGTCAACGTCAACGGCGGCGCGATCGCGGTCGGCCACCCCTTCGGCATGACGGGCGCCCGCATCACCGGCACGCTGATCAACAGCCTCCAGTTCCACGACAAGCAGTTCGGCCTGGAGACGATGTGCGTGGGCGGCGGCCAGGGCATGGCGATGGTGATCGAGCGGCTGAGCTGAGCCGCAG
>NZ_JBHYVE010000014.1:118718-126046 GCF_042750035.1 Streptomyces sp. NPDC059452 | reverse complement strand
GCGGAGGGTAGGGGTCGTGCGAGGTACGAGTGCGGCACCTGCCCGCAGCGGAGGCGAAGCCCAGCGCGACCACCAGCACGAGCGGCTGAGCTGAGTCGCAGCGGAGGGTAGGGGTCGTGCGAGGTACGAGTGCGGCACCTGCCCGCAGCGGAGGCGAAGCCCAGCGCGACCACCAGCACGAGCGGCTGAGCTGAGACCCCGTACGGGCTCCGGGGCTTCCCTTGCGAGGCCGGTAGGGCTTCCCTCCGCACCGGGGGGGACGAATCCGCCCGAGCCCCGACCGTGACCGAATCTCCCCCAGGATGTGATCTGCGTCCCGGGGGAGAGTCGTTTCCGCAGGTCACCGCAGTTATGGGGGTAAACCCAGGACCGAAAGACCTGTCCATTTCGTGACGTAATGCACTGACAGTCGGTACAGGTACAGGTCAAGCTGATGTAGGAAGTCGGGGGTATCGATTGAAACCGGGAGTTGTCAGTGAGCGCCATGTCATTTGCCCTGTTGCTGACCACCGCCGCTGCCACGGCCGTCGGCGCCGCCGCGCTGCATGCCGCTCACGGGCTGCGCAAGCAGGTCGCGGGCCTGCGCACGGAGCTGGCCGAGAGCCGCGCTCCCGGTGTGTCGGTGCCACCGCAGAGCCGCAGTACCGCCACCCCCGTCGAGGAGATACGCGCGGCCGTGGCCGAGGCGCTGGCGGAGGAGCGGGAGCGCGAACTGGCCGAGGCGCGCGCGTTCTGGGCCGCCCAGGAGGCCCGTGACGCGGCGGACGCCCCGTCCCTGTTGGGTGGGATGCCGGGGCTGGGCGAGGACACCCCGTTCTACCTCCCCCGTCAGGCCGACTTCGCCGGTCTGGAGTCGCTGGACCTCGAAGCGGCCGAGGCGATGGAGGAGCTGGCCGAGCTGAGCGAGCGGACGCTGGCGGAGCACGAGGCCGGTGAGTTCGCCGGTGAGTTCACGGAGCTGCCGGACCTTCCGGAGGTCGCGGAGTTCCCCGAGGACTCCCCCGAGCTGGCCGCGGCCCGCCGCCGCCACCCCTCGCACCCGGACTTCGTCCCCGTACAGACGCCGGTCGTCACCGACCACGAGCGCACCGTGAGCCGCCTGGAGGAGCTGGCCGACCTGGCCACCGAGCTCACCGATGTGCGGCCGGGACCGCTGGGGACGCTCGATGTGTACGTCTTCGCCGACGGCACCACGCTCTGCATGACCCCCGGCCACCGCGAGACGGCCGAACGGCTCGCGGACGCGCTGCGGGCGGGCCGGCAGCCGGTGCTGCTGGGCGGCTCGGGCGTCTCGGGCGCGTACGCCCTGACCTTCTCCTGCGGCGAGGACAACGTCTACATCCTCGCGGACCGGGTCATCGCCTCGTTCTGATCGGATACTTCCCGTACTTCCAACCGGATCGTTACGGTCCCCCGGGCGCGGGCCCGGCTAAGCGAAAGCCCGCGCCGCCGCTTCCTCGACGTATCGCACGGCCTCGTCCAGCTCTCCGGACGGGGCCGTCACCAGTGCCAGGGCCAGATCCCGCCCGGTGACGGCGAGCTGGTCGCCCACGGCGAACACCCCGGCGTCCGGCAGCACGCGGGGCTCCGCCCCGGGGCTCTCCAGGCGCTGGGCCCGTACGGCGAGTTCGCGGGCGGCGGCCAGCGCTTCGGCGGCCGCACCGCGCTGGAGGCGGCTCTGCGGGGCCGAACGCAGCCGGTCGGCGAATCGGTCCACGGCCAGGATCAGAGGCGTCGTATCGAGCACCCGCCGACCCTACGCGCCCGCGGAGCCGGGCTGCCACGTGCCCTGCGCCGGGGACACACCGAAGGGCCCCGCAGGCGCGATGCCTGCGGGGCCCTTCGGATGGTGCACGGGCGCTGCTCCACCGGCACGTTCCCGGTGAGCCACCGCCTCGGCCGTCTACTCGGTCGTCGGCTCAGCCGTCGACTCGGTCGACTCAGTCGTCGCCGCTGAGGATGGCGACGAGACGCAGCATCTCGATGTAGATCCACACGAGGGTCACGGTGAGGCCGAAGGCGGCCAGCCATGCCTCCTCGCGCGGGGCGCCGTACGCGATGCCGTCCTCGACCTGCTTGAAGTTGAGGGCGAGGATGCACGCGCCGATCACGATCGCCACGATGCCGAAGATGATGCCGAGCGTGCCACTGCGGAAGCCGAGGCCGTCACCGCCGCCGAAGACGGCGAACAGCATGTTGACCATCATCAGCAGCATGAAGCCGATGGTGGCGGCCATCACGAAGCCGTAGAAGCGGCGCGTGACCCGGATCAGACCCGTGCGGTAGGCGATCAGCACACCGGCGAAGACCGCCATCGTGCCGAGCACCGCCTGCATCGCGGCGCCGGGGGCCACGTAGTAGCTGACGATGTTGCTGACGATGCCGAGGAAGACACCCTCGAACGCCGCGTACGTCAGGATCAGCGGCGGCGAGGGCCGACGCTTGAACGAGTTCACCAGCGACAGCACGAAGCCGATGATCGCGGCGCCGACGGCGACGCCGATGGCGGTGCCCAGGTTGGCCTGGTCGACCGGCATGACCCACCACGCGACGGCGGCGGCCACGACCACCAGGCCGAGCGTCATCGCCGTACGCGTCACCACGTCGTCGATGGTCATCGCGTCGGTGCGCGCGGGCGCCGGGGCGCCGGGCTGGCCCTGCTGTGCGTAAGGGTTGGTGGCGTACGGGTTAGCGGCGGTGCCCTGCGCGAACGGGTTGGCCCCCGTCGCGGCGGCCCCGGCCTGCGGCGCCGCGTTGAAGCCCGCGTGGCCGTTGTCGCGGCTGAACCCCCGTCGCGAGAAGACCGGGTTGCTGCTCCTCATCTCACTCCTCCATGGCCACACTGCGTGGCCTCGCGACAAGGGTAATGGGTAGGCAAAAGAATCACCCTAGTGCCAGAGGAGGATCTTTATCACCGTCGCCCGCACGGACCTGGGAAACCCCGCCGGACCGGGACCGACACCCCGTCGCCACAAGATCGCCGGAGAGGGCCGTTCGGGGTCCTGGTGTCCCCACGGTGTTCCCGAGCCCGCTCGCGTACCCCGCATACCCCGTGCACCCCGCGTGCCCGCCGCCTCCGGCCCGTTATGCCCGGTCACCCCCCGTAAGGTGCGTGGTGCCCGGAGCCGGACTCGAACCGGCACGCCCCCGAGGGGCAGCGAGGTTTAAGCTCGCCGTGTCTACGTTCCACCATCCGGGCGTGCCGCGCGGCTCCGCGTTGGCAACTGACCCTATCCGGGGGCGTCCCCCGATCAGCGGAACAGTGGCGCGATGTTGTCCTATTTTATTGACCGCTTGAGGGACCGTCAGCACATACGCGCGCCCTCACCACGCGCCCGCACCGGATACCGGCAGGCAGGACGCCGGACGGGATTGACGGAAAGTCGCCGCACCCGTACGGCCCAATGCGCCAGGTGCGCGCCATGGTTCGCCAGGGGGTCCGCCACCCTTGGGGGCCGAGGGGCCGGTGGGGGGCCTTGTTCCGGGGTGATGCGGGCCCGCGCCCCTTACCGGGAGGCCATCACCGTGCGTCACGGGGTCGGCCGGTGAATGACGTGTCAGGGGCCGGTGGATGACGTGTCAGGGTCGATGTCATACCCGAGGAGGACGGCTCCACCCCTGTGATGCGACTCAAGAGGGCCCCGGGAACGGGCATCGGGAGTGACGCCCCGGGGCGATCCGGACGTAACGATGGAGTAAGTCCCCGGGCAGCGCCGTCAGCGCCGCCCCAGCACCTCGTGTGCCACGTCCGCATCACCCGAACCAGGAGTGTCCCTGTGACCACCACCCCCACCGTTCACCGCGCCACCGCGGTGGCTGCCCGCGCCACGGAGCTGTCGAAGGTCTACGGCGAGGGTGAGACGCAGGTCGTCGCCCTGGACCGGGTGACCGTGGACTTCCCGCAGGGCGAGTTCACCGCGATCATGGGCCCCTCGGGCTCCGGCAAGTCGACGCTGATGCACTGCGTCGCCGGTCTCGACAGCTTCAGCAGCGGTTCGGTGCGCATCGGTGACACCGAGCTGTCCACGCTGAAGGACAAGCAGCTCACCCAGTTGCGCCGGGACAAGATCGGCTTCATCTTCCAGGCGTTCAACCTGCTGCCGACGCTCACCGCGCTGGAGAACATCACCCTGCCGATGGACATCGCGGGCCGGAAGCCCGACGCCGCGTGGCTCCAGAAGGTCATCGACATGGTGGGGCTCTCCGAGCGGCTGAAGCACCGGCCGACCGAGCTCTCCGGCGGTCAGCAGCAGCGCGTCGCCGTGGCCCGCGCCCTGGCCGCGCGGCCCGAGATCATCTTCGGTGACGAGCCGACCGGGAACCTGGACTCGCGCTCCGGCGCCGAGGTCCTGGGCTTCCTGCGCAACTCGGTGCGCGAGCTGGGCCAGACCGTGGTGATGGTGACCCACGACCCGGTGGCCGCCTCCTACGCGGACCGGGTCATCTTCCTGGCGGACGGCGCGGTCGTCGACCAGATGATGCACCCGACGGCCGACGGCGTCCTCGACCGGATGAAGGCGTTCGACGCGAAGGGCCGCACGAGCTGACGCGGACGGCCCGAGGCCACCGCGCCCCGGCCGCCGCTCCCGCGCGCCCCACGCCCCCCCTTCCGGAACCCATCCCAGGACACACAGACATGTTCCGTACCGCCCTGCGCAATGTGCTCGCGCACAAGGCCAGGCTGCTGATGACCGTGCTCGCCGTCATGCTCGGCGTAGCGTTCGTCTCCGGCACCCTGGTCTTCACCGACACCCTCGGCAACGCCTTCCGCAACCAGTCCGCCAAGAGCTACGACAACGTGGCCGTCGCCGTCTCCACCTACGCCGACGGGCGCGACGAGAAGAACCCCGGCCTCGACGAGGCCACCCTGGACAAGATCCGCGGCCTGGACGGCGTGGACACCGTCACCGGCCGCGTCAACGGCTTCGCCGGGGTCGCCGACCCCGACGGCAAGCTGATCGGCAACGGCTGGTCCAACACCGGGGGCAACTTCGCCCCGGGCAAGGACGGCAAGGACACCGCGTACGACTTCACCGACGGCAGCGGCCCGGTGAAGAGCGGTCAGATCGCGCTCGACAAGGACACCGCTTCCAAGGGCAAGTACCGCGTCGGCGACCCGGTGCGGGTCGCCACCAACGGGCCGGTGAAGGAGTACACCCTCTCCGGTGTCTTCACCACCGAGGACGGCGCGGTCAACGCGGGCGGCAGCCTGGTGCTGTTCGACACCGCGACCGCCCAGCAGCTCTACCTGAAGCCCGGCGTCTTCCAGAACGCCACCGTGGCCGCCGCGGCCGGCGCGTCCGACCAGAAGCTGCTGGACGCGATCACTCCGCTGCTGCCGGAGGAGGCCACCGCGCAGACCGGCAAGGCCCTCGCGGACGAGCAGGCCAAGAGCATCGAGAGCGGTCTCAGCAGCCTCAACACCATGCTGCTGGCCTTCGCGGGCATCGCCCTGTTCGTCGGCATCTTCCTCATCGCCAACACGTTCACCATGCTGGTCGCCCAGCGCACCCGTGAGCTGGCCCTGATGCGGGCCATCGGCGCCACCCGCCGCCAGGTCAAGCGCTCCGTGCTGATCGAGGCCGCCGTCGTCGGAACGCTCGCCTCCGTCATCGGCTTCGCCCTCGGTCTGGGCCTCGCCACCGGGCTGCGCTCCGCGATGGGGCTCCTCGGCGGCAAGATCCCGGCCGGTCCGCTGGTCGTCTCGACCACCGCGGTCCTCTCCGCCTTCGCCGTCGGCATCCTGATCACCGTCCTGGCCGCCTGGCTGCCCGCCCGCCGGGCCGCGCGGATCGCCCCGGTCGCGGCGATGAGCAGCGTGCACGCCACCGCCACCACCAAGTCCCTGGTCGTACGGAACTCGATCGGCGGCGTCATCGCCCTGCTCGGCGCGGCGGGGATCGTCGGCGGCGCGGCGGCCGGCGGAGTGTCCGGCAGGCAGCTGGTCGCAGGCGGCGCGTTCTTCGCCCTGATCGGCGTCATCATCCTGATCCCGCTGCTCTCCCGCCCGGTCATCGCCCTGGTGCGGCCGTCGCTGACGAAGCTGTTCGGTGTCTCCGGGAAGCTGGCCTCGCAGAACGCGGTCCGCAACCCGCGGCGTACCGGAGCCACCGCCTCCGCCCTGGCGATCGGGCTGACCCTGGTCACCGGCATCTCGGTCCTCGGTGTGACGCTCGGCCAGGCCATCGACAAGATGACCACGGACAACATCAAGGCCGACTACATGGTCACGATGGCCAGTGGCGACTCGCTCGACGAGTCGGCGCTGACCGCCCTGTCGAAGGCGGACGGCGTCACCGCCCTCTCCCCGCAGCAGGCCGCGTACTTCGAGATCGACGGCGAGTTCCACTCCGCCTCCGGCGTCACCCCGGGCGATGTGGAGAAGGTCTTCGCCCTGAAGACGGTCTCCGGTTCGCTCGGCTCGCTCAACGACGGCCAGGTCGCCGTCGGCTCCAAGACCGCGAAGTCCAACGGCTGGAAGACCGGCGACACCCTCCCGGTGAAGTTCGACGACGAGAAGAAGGGCAAGCTGACGATCGGCGCCCTCTACGAGGAGAACGAGTTCCTCTCGCCCTTCGTCATCCCGAAGGCCCTCGCCGACGAGCACAGCCCCGGCGCCCACTCCGCCATCCGCGAGATCTGGATCAAGACGGACGGCGGCGCGAGCAAGGCCAACGAGCAGGCCATCGTGGACGCGCTCGGCGACAACCCGGCGATGAGCGTCATGGACCGGCAGGACATCCGTGACATGTTCGGCGGCTTCGTCAACACCGCGCTGAACATCATGTACGGGCTCCTCGCCATGGCCCTGCTGATCGCCGTCCTCGGGGTCGTCAACACCCTCGCGATGTCGGTGTTCGAGCGGCAGCAGGAGATCGGCATGCTGCGGGCGATCGGTCTCGACCGGGGCCGCGTCAAGCGGATGATCCGTCTGGAGGCCGTCGTCATCTCGGTCTTCGGCGCGGTGGTCGGGGTCGGCCTCGGGGTCTTCCTCGGCTGGGCGATCGGCTCCACCCTGGCCAAGGACATCCCCGGCTACGCCCTGGTGATCCCGTGGGACCGCCTCGCGATCTTCCTCGCCCTGGCCGGCCTGGTGGGCGTCCTCGCCTCCCTGTGGCCCGCCCGCAGCGCCGCGAAGCTCAACATGCTGACGGCGATCAAGACCGAGTAACCGGAGTCCCGGGGACCGGGACGAAGGACAGAGGGACAGAGGGACGAAGGGACGACGAGGGGCCGGGGGGCCCCCCGGGGGGGGGGGGCCGGCCCCCCCGCCCCAGGACCACACGATCAATGGGCGGTCACGGGGCTCCCCCCCCCACACCCCCCCC